>JBCAZO010000027.1:0-13087 GCA_038532975.1 Pseudomonadota bacterium | reverse complement strand
TCGATATAGAGAAATTCAGGTGTGGCCGCTGCGGAACAAACAATGCGCACCTTGGCTTCATAAAGGGCGTCAATGAGCGTCACGAAACGCTTTGCTTCGTTGTAGTTCGAGCGCCCCAAGAGCGGCACGTCTTCCAACACCAAAACCCGGGCCGCCTGCGCCAACGCCAGATAGTCCGCTGCGCCCAATGGGCGGCCGCAAAGGTCATAGAACGAAGCTCTCGCCACTCCAGTGTGAAAGGCGGGGATGTCGACTTCTCGCTTATTGACGACAAGTGTCAAATGCGCACCCTTTCCGCCGGTCAGGTCATCCCAAACAGATTGAATGGCCGCACGCGCCTCTGGATTGATCGGCGTAAAGTAGCTGGGTGTCCCGGCCAGCCGCCCTTGTCGGTAATCCGTTGGGCTGACCATTTCATGCACGATCATGCGTTCTTTCAACAGATCAATAAACGGCAGGAACAGCTGGCGGTTCAACCCATCTTTGTAAAGATCATCCGGCACACGGTTCGACGTCGTTACAACCGCAACACCAGCCTCAAAAAGCGCTTCAAAGAGACGCCCGACAATCATTGCGTCTGTAATGTCAGTGATCTGCATCTCGTCAAAGGCGAGACAGCGCAGATTATCCGAGACAGATTTGGCCACCGGAAGAAGTGCGTCCTCAGCCCCATCTTCACGCGCCTTGTGAAGCCCTTTGTGGATTTCTTGCATGAAGGCATGAAAATGTACGCGCCGGTTCGGCACGCTCAGAGTCTCCACGAACATGTCCATCAACATGGATTTGCCACGACCGACGCCACCCCAAAGATAAAGCCCCATGGGGGCCTCGGTCTTTTTTCGGAAAAGTCCCTTTTTGACCGGCTTTGCAAGCTCCTCCCGGATACGCTCAAATTGCGGCAACACCGCCTCTTGCGCGTCATCGCGGGTCAGAACCCCCTTAGAGACAAGCCGTTCATATCGCTCGATCAGCGTTTCCATAAAAGTTGGATAACGAAGCCAATCGACAGAGAAAAGGAGGAACAGGATCAGCAATCGGAATTGTACTCGGCACAAAAGCTGAATTGACGGGCGTTCTCGCTCCATTCAGACTGCATGCCCGGAGGCCTGGATGCAGAAGTCGACACCCTTATTCACCCCAGTTTTGATTGCCGGTGGCCTGATCCTTCTGGTGTCCTTCGCAATCCGCTCTTCTTTTGGTGTGTTTCAAATACCGATCGCCGAAGAGTTTGGTTGGCTTCGTGCTGAATTCAGTCTGGCCATCGCCATTCAGAATCTTGCCTGGGGCATCGGCCAACCGATTTTTGGCGCGATTGCTGAAAAGATTGGAGACCGAAAGGCTATCATCATTGGCACTTTGCTTTATGCGGCGGGCCTTGTGCTCTCGTCCTTTGCGGTTACGCCAGAAGCGCATCAATTCTACGAGGTTCTTGTTGGCTTCGGCGTGGCAGGGACCGGGTTTGGCGTAATCCTGGCCATTGTGGGTCGTGCCAGCAGCGACGAAAACCGTTCAATGAGCCTTGCTATCGCTGCAGCTGCTGGGTCGGGCGGGCAGATAGTCGGCCCTCCCATCGCCGAGGCGCTTTTGGCGGTCATGTCCTGGCAAAGCGTTTTCGTCCTCTTTGCGGTAGCAATTCTGGCGGTTCTGCTATTGCTGCCGATGTTGCGTGCGCCAAGCGATGCTGGTCCCGCTGCTCTCGAAGATACCCTGAGTCAGATGCTGGGCCGCGCCTTTCGCGATCCAAGCTATACACTCATATTCCTAGGCTTTTTCTCCTGCGGCTATCAGCTCGGGTTCATCACCGCGCATTTCCCTGCCTTCGTGACCGAGGTTTGCGGGCCTATCGAGCCAGGCAGCCTTTTGCATGGTATGGGTGTGACAACAACATCCGCGCTGGGTGCGATGGCAATTGCGCTCATTGGTGCGGCCAATATCGGTGGCACGCTTCTGGCAGGATGGTTGGGTAAGAGTTACTCCAAAAAATATCTTCTGGCCGGAATTTACACGGGCAGAACCTTGATCGCGGCGGTATTCATTTTGCTGCCCGTGACACCGACTTCTGTCATCCTGTTTTCCATTGGCATGGGATCCCTTTGGTTGGCCACTGTACCGCTGACCAGCGGGTTGATCGCGCATATTTACGGGCTGCGATACATGGGCACGCTATACGGCATTGTATTTTTCAGCCATCAGCTGGGCAGTTTCCTTGGTATCTGGTTGGGCGGACGCATGTACGACGCCTTTGGGGACTACAATCTGGTGTGGTGGATTGGTGTTGGCGTCGGGGCTTTTTCGGCTATCGTGCATCTGCCCATCCGGGAACGCGCCTTGCCAACACCTCAGGCGGCCTGAGGCTTAGCGCTTCAGAAAGTCCAATGCTTTTCCGACATCCTCGACACGTGTGTATGTGAGCGAGTGTCTTGCGCCTTCGATGACTTCATGCCGCGCGGACCGGTTCCATTCTGCCAGCTTGCCAAGCCCTGCGATTGGTATCACATCGTCCTCACGTCCCCAGATAGCCAAGACCGGGATACCCGCCTTGGCAATGGCGCGATGCGCAGGTTCCAAATCCTCGTCCAGGACACCTCGCAGAGACGACCACATGGCGTGAGCAAATCCACGGCGGCGGGTTTCGGCGGTTTGCATGTCATAGATATCTCGAATGGCCGCAGGTGTGCTCCGCTCGGATTCGATACCTTGTCTGAGGATTCTAGGAAAAAACGCATAAGTCACCCAACGACCGAACCATTCATACTTGGTGATCAGATCGGCAATGGAACCCAGGTCGTGCCCCAGGCCTGCAGGCGCGATTAGGCAAAGTTGCCGCAACCTGTCTGGATGCTCTGCTGCATAGCGCGCGACAATCGCACCGCCCATGGAATACCCCAGCAAAGTGATATCGTCTTCTACGCCTTGGTGTTCCAAAAGCGCGTTGAGTTGTGCATTGAAAAACGCGCCATCCTGCTCACCGCCCGGGCGATCAGAATACCCTCGCCCATAGAGATCAAAGACCAACACACGAAACCCCAGGTGACCCAGATGCGCCGCCACAGGCCCCCAAACAAAGGACGGCGTGCTCAGCCCATGTACACAGACGGCAACAGGCCCCTCATCGGCACCCAGCCATTGATAGTGCACCCGGCCTTTCGGCAGGTCCGCAAACTCCCCCGGCGCAGATGCCTGCGCAGCCCTGTTCATTTCGGGGCGCGTCAGGTCGAGCAGAAATGGTCCGAAAACAACAAGCGCCACAAGGCCAAGCAAAACCCACCAGATCATGAAGCTGCGCGCCAGACATCAAGAATATAACGGCTTGTCATCAGATCGAGATGCGCACCGCCGCCATTCTTAAACAGTGTGATGTCGTCCTTGCTCGCACGCCGATATCTTTCTGGCTCATAGTAATCTGCGACCAGATGATCTCGTGTGATCGTTCCAGCATCCAGCGGGATTTTGATTTCTCCAATATGACCCACCGTCGTTTCATAGCTATCTACAAAAACTCTGGAGCGCAGAAGCGCCTCGTCGTCCACTTCGCGCATATCTGGGCGATAGGCCCCAATGACATCAATGTGCTGTCCGGGCCGAAACCACGCACCCTTGAGCAAAGGCTCTGTGGACATGGTCGCAGATGTGACAATGTCCGCCTGTCTCACCGCCTCTTCCAGATCAGTCATGATCGTTATACCAGGGCAGTCCGACTGCATCGCTTGTGCATTCTCTGCAGTACGGTTCCAAAGCGAAAACTCCGCCTCTGGAAATCCGGCTCTGTAGGCCTGAAAGAGTGCGCGTCCAACCGTCCCGGCCCCAACAATCAGAATTTTCCGGCTATCAGGTCGCGCCAGTTTGCGCGCGGCGTAAAGGCTGTCGCCTGCGGTCTTCCATTTGGTGACCAAATGAAAATCAATCACCGCTTCAAGCGCACCATTTGTGTCTGAGAACACGCTGACCGACCCGTTGATCATCGGATCGCCTGCCTGAGGGTTCTTCGGAAACACCGTTGCCGACTTAACGGCCAAGCCCATCCCGTCAATCCAAGCCGCCCGGCTCAGCAATGTGTCAGGATCACGGTAGAGGAACGTGTCACCAATCTCGGCCTTGGGTAAGCGGTGGCCTGCCTCGAAGGCGTCACACAAGGAAATCCAGTCAAGCCGCGCCTCACCTTCTGCAAATGGAATGATAGAGATAGTCATGACACGGCCCCGTTTGATTTCCTCCAACATGCGTGGATCACCATACGGGGTCAAACCTTCAGCGTGCGATCCGCGGTTTTTTGGGGTCGCTGACCGGCACTCTGGATTCGCGCCACACCATGTAAAGTCCCGAGCTGAGAATCAATATGATCCCGATCCATGCCGACCTGTCGGGCCATGTCCCAAACACCGACACACCCCAGAAGATGGCCATCGGCATCGAGACATATTCAAAGGGTGCCGCAAAAGCCGCCTCTGAAATGCGATAGGCCTGGCTGATGAAAAAGCCGCCCAAAAGGCCACTCACGCCAAGCATCACAAGGATCCACCAATCGCCGGGGTCAATCGGCCCCCAGGTCCGGAAGAGAAAGGCCAGAGACGGGTGGTCCTGATCTGCGAATTTTCCATCGCCAAGTCCCAACCCGATCAAACTGCACGCGACGAAAAAGGTAATTTGAATGTAGACCGCCATGGTTGCCGCGGACTCGGTTCCGCCAACTCTTCGAGCCACGATATGGATCACAGCATAGAGCACAGCGGCGGCCATGGGCAAAAGCGCGGCGATCTGAAACGCGGATGTGCCGGGTTTCACGATAATGAGAACGCCAAGAAAACCAACCGCAATGGCGCTCCAGCGACGCGGCCCGACGCTCTCTTTTAAAAACAAGATCGAAAATACGGTGATGACCAGCGGCGATACAAAGAAGACTGCAATCGCATCGGCAATGGGCATCGCGGCCAGGCCGAGGAAAAGGCAAGTGTTGGCCGCCACCACACAGAGACCACGCAAGAGATGTGCGCCGGGGCGACGCGTGCGGAGCACCTTGATCCCGTAGATCGGCAGGAAGATGACTACGAAGGTCGCTAGCGCCACTAGCGTGCGATAGAAAACGATCTGATGCAGCGCATAATCCCCTGACAGAAACTTGATCCCGACGTCGTTCAGCGAAAAGCATATCACGGCAACCAAAGCACAAAGCGCACCAACAAGGTTGGTCCGTGCTGTGGTCATCTCAGCCCGCCCGCCATTCGCATAGCCCGTTCCAACGCATCAAGAAACCGGGACCGATCCGCCTTGCCAAAGCTTTTGCCACCGCCTTGCCGGAAAGGATCGGCCGCACGCAAGTCACTCATAAGATCGCGCGTGGCCAGTACATTTCCGATGTTTTTCTCGGTCAGCATCTCGCCATTGTGCTTGAGTACCAAGGCACCGGCCTCAATGCACTTGGCGGCAAGCGGGATGTCCCCTGTCACAACTACATCTCCAGCAGCGGCTCGGTCGGCAATCCACATATCGGCCACGTCCGGACCTTCGGGGACGATCACCATCTCGACCAAAGGGTTTTGCGACATGCGCAACCCGCCGTTCGAGACGAAATACATCTGCGCCTTGTGCCGTGTGCCAACACGCTCAATCTCTGCTTTCACAGGGCAGGCATCAGCATCAACATAGAGCGCCATGACTTACGCGCTCGAAGAGTCAGAGCGTTTGACCTTGAACTCTTCTGGAATTGGCATCCTGTTGAACGCGTCCAACCCAGCAATCTTGTAGGCCTCGGCGAGGGTCGGATAGTTGAACGTATTCTGGACAAAGTAATCCACGGTGCCTTTGAGGTTCAGCACCGCCTGCGCGATGTGAATCAGCTCTGTCGCGCCTTCGCCGACGATCTGCACCCCCAGAACACGACGCGTCTTGAGCGAAAAGAGCATCTTCAGCATGCCATGCTCAAGCCCCATAATATGGCCCCGTGACGTTTCCCGAAATCGCGCTACCCCCACTTCGTAAGGTATGCCGCGCTCTTGCATCTCCTCCTCGGACATGCCGCAGGTGGAAATCTCTGGAACCGAATAGATGCCATAGGGAAACCAGGGCGATTCCGGCAATGTTGGCGTGTCCAGCGCATGACAGGCCGCGATGCGCCCTTGCTGCAAAGAGGTCGAGGCCAGTGAGGGCCGCCCGATAACATCGCCTGCCGCATAGATGTGCGGCACCGCCGTCTGGTATGTCTTGCGATCCACCTCAAGCCGTCCGCGATGGTCAGTTTTCAGCCCTGTAACTTTGAGATTGAGTTTTTCAGTCGCGCCCATACGCCCAGCCGCAAACAGCAACATCTCCGAGCGCACATGCCGCCCGTTCTCCAGTGTGACTTCAACATGCTCACCGGCATCTTCGATCCTTTGAATAGCTGAGCCAAGCCGTAGGTCGACGCCGTTTTCCCGGATTTGATGCGTGAAGTCCTGGATGAGCGTTGTGTCGATGAAATCAAGGAACGTTTCGCGCGGCTCGATGAGTGTCACGCGCACATCCAGCGTCGAGAACATCGTCGCGTATTCAACGCCAATAACACCCGCGCCGACCACAATCAGGCTTCGAGGGATTTGTGCCAGTTCCAGAAACTCATCGCTATCAACAATCGTGCGCTTGTTGAAAGGCACATCGTCAGGCCGATAGGTCTTGGTGCCTGTAGTAATCAAAACCCGATCTGCCGAAAGCCGTGTGACTTCCCCAGCCTCAGTGGCCACTTCGATCTCGCTGGGCCCGACAAAACTCGCCAGACCATGCAACGTATCGACATGGTTTCGGTTGAACTGATGCTCCAGCAGGTCGACTTCGTAGTCTAGCGTCTTGTGCAGCCGCACCTTGAGGTCCTGCGCCTCAATATCGTCCTTCACCCGGTATGAGCGGCCATAAAAGCTCCGTTCACGCCAGCCTGACAGATTTAGAACCGTTTCGCGCAGGGTCTTGGATGGGATTGTACCTGTGTGCACTGACACCCCGCCCAGACGATCCTTGCGGTCAATGACAAGCACACGTCTTTTGAGCTTGCCCGCCTGAATGGCAGCTGCACGACCTGCAGGGCCGGAGCCGATGATAATAAGATCGTAGTGGCTCATCGGTTACCCGCCATAGAGCGCTTCGGCGTGGAAGGCGACATGGTCTTCCATGAAGGTCGAAACAAAGAAGTAGCTGTGATCATATCCCGGCTGCATCCTGAGTGTCGACACCTGCCGCCTTGCGGCGCAGGCTTTGGCAAGACTTTCCGGCATAAGCAGGTCAACAAACTGATCTTTGGTGCCTGTATCGGTCAGAACCGGACCGTCAAAACCATGCTCTTGCATCATCAATGTGGCGTCATGTGCGGCCCACGTGCTCTCATCCTCGCCTAGATAGGCGCTTAGCTGCTTGCGCCCCCAATCGCCTTTGGTGGGGTTTGATATTGGTGAAAACGCCGATACCGATTTGAACCTTCCCGGAAGACCCATGGCCAGCGTCAGCGCGCCATGCCCGCCCATGGAATGACCGGTGATCGCCTGCAATTCCTGCTCAAGTGGAAACTCCTTGAACACCAGCGCTGGCAATTCCTCGGCCACATAGTCCCACATCTGGAAATGCGGCGCCCAGGGCTGTTGTGTGGCATTCACATAGAACCCCGCACCTTGCCCGAGATCATAAGCTTCGTCATCGGCGACACCTTCACCCCGAGGGGAAGTGTCAGGAAAGATCAGCGCGATACCCTGTTCTGCGGCCCATTGCTGGGCCCCGGCCTTCACCATCGCATTCTCATGCGTGCAAGTCAGACCCGAGAGATACCACAGCACCGGCACCGGACCGGTTTTGGTTTCTTCGGGAAGAAATAAGCCAAAGGTCATGTCACAGGCGCAGACCTCTGAGCGGTGCGTGTAGACCCCTTGCATCCCTCCAAAACAGGCATTTTCCGAAACTGTTTCCATACTACATGTCCTTCTCACTGGCCGGGGCGTGGTAATGCGCCATAATCTCCTCCAACGGCTTTTTGACCTTCGCCGCCGCGGGCACCGTAGCATCCTCAGCCGCATGGCCAACCGCCAAAATCATTAACGGTTTTTCATGCTTGGGCCGATCCAGTGTCTGATTGAGAAATCCCATTGGGTTGGGAGTATGCGTCAGGCAATAGAGCCCAGCCATGTGTAATGCGGTGATCAGAATGCCGGTGGCGATACCCACACTCTCGGGCACATAATAGTGTTTCTGCAGCGTCCCATCGGGCGCTATGCCGTAGCGCTGGGCGAAGATCACGATGAGCCAAGGTGCTTGCGTGAGATGCGGCTTTTTCGCACCTGTGCCAATCGGCTCCAATGCCCCAAGCCAGGCATCCCCGGCGCGCCCGGCGTAGAACTTTTCCTCTTCTGCCTCGGCCGCTTCGCGTATCTGCGCCTTCAGCCTAGGGTCCGAGATCGCCGCGAAAAACCATGGCTGCTGATTGGCACCAGAGGGTGCCGTGCCCGCCGCGGCAATGGCGGTTGTAATGATCTCTTTTGGAACCGGGCGGTCCGAATAGTCGCGAATGCTGTGACGCATGCGCATCAAGTTGAGATAACGCGTTGCCCCCGACATTCCGTCTGCATCAGACAGCTCGCGCCGGTCCGGAAGAGGAAGAGGTGTGTAGCTGTGTTTCGTCGTCATGGCGGATCAATAAAGCCCGTTGGCCCAACCGATCACCAGCGACACGGTCACAACGGCGACGGCAGTTGAAATGAGGATCGACGCCGACACCCGTTGCGGGGCGACACCGTAATGCTGCGCCAGGATGTAGACATTGCCCGCGACCGGCAATGATGCCGTGGCAATCATGACGGCGGCGGCGTAGGATTCAACCGGAAACAGGATGAGCGCGGAGAACGCCACAAAGGCGGGGTGCAAGACCAGTTTGTTGAGCGAAAGCCAGCCTGCGATGATGGGCCGCTCGGCAGACTTGGTGGCCAAGGATGCGCCAATAGCGAAAAGCGCACCGGGCGTGGCGGCCCCGCCCAGAAGCGACAGAAAATCGTTCATCACGGTTGGAATTGGAATGCTCAGCGCCGACCATGTCAGGCCCAAGACAATCGAGACGATCATCGGGTTTTTCAAAAGCCCGATCCCGACTGATCTCAGGATACCAAAGCTCATTCGACCATCGCGTGATCCAGTGATGATGATGACGATCAAAGACCCGAAAAAGATCAAGTCCACCGCGAGCACCAGCATCACGGGCCCAATCGCCTCTGGTCCCATGAGCAAGGTCAACATGGGCACGCCCAGAAAGCCCACGTTACCGATCACGCCGCATTGTGCTTCAAAGGCCGCTTCCTCAACTGGCAAACGACGGATAAACGCCACCAGCGTCACGATGCCATAGACAAAGGCCGTGCCCCAGAAATAGGCCATAACGAAACGCCAGTCGAAGATCTCCGAGATCGACAGGTTGGCGGAGAACTTGAACAGCATAGCCGAAAGCGCGAAGTAAAAGACGAACTTCGTAAGATAAGCCGTCGCTTCTTCGCTGAAGAATTTGGTGCGACCTGCGCCATATCCCAGTCCGATCAACAGGAAAAAGGGAAGGGTCTGAATGAATATGGCGAGCATGAATTGGTCGTATCATGTGGGCGGGGCGCGTCAATGAAGATCACACGCTATCCGCTTCCGATCAGAACTCCCGCCGCGAACACCAGTGCGCCGCCCAGAACCACCTGGAACGCTGCGCGGAAGAACGGAGTTTCCATGAACTTGTTCTGAATCCATGCAATCGCCCAAAGTTCAATAAACACCACGATGATCGCGATGATCGTCGCCGTCCAGAAATCCGGGATCAGATAGGGTAGGGCGTGGCCCAGACCACCAATGGTGGTCATGATGCCCGACGCAAAGCCACGCTTGATCGGGCTGCCCCGTCCCGACAACTCGCCGTCATCACTGGCCGCTTCGGTGAAGCCCATGGAAATGCCCGCCCCCACAGAGGCGGCCAAACCCACTAGGAACGTGGTCCATGTATCCTGGGTCGCAAAAGCCGTGGCAAAGATAGGGGCCAGGGTCGAGACCGAGCCGTCCATCAATCCTGCCAATCCCGGTTGAACCCAAGTCAGGATGAACTGGCGCTTGGCTGTGCTGTCCTCGTTGTCTCGCGACTCTGCGTTGAGATGCTCTTTCTCAAGCTCACCGGCCCGGCTTTGATGCCCGGCCTCTGCAGCGGCCAGATCACCCAGAAGTTTGCGTGTTGCAGCATCCTGCGTGTTTTGTGCTGCTTTGAGATAAAACCGCTCGGCGTCACGCTCCATCGCCTCGGCTTCTTCTCGGATGCGCTCTAACCCAAGATTTTCCACCAGCCAGACTGGGCGACGTGCATAGTAACCCGCCACATGTTCGCGCCGGATCAGAGGAATTACTTCGCCAAACCGCTTCACATGCAGATCAATCAGCCGTTGGCGGTGCGTGTCCTCTTCTTTGGCCATGCCGTCAAAGACCTTGGCCGTGTCCGGGAAGTCGTCACGCAGCATTTCGGCGTATGAGCGATAAATGCGCGCGTCGTCTTCTTCGGAAGAAATCGCCAAAGCCAGGACTTCTTGTTCTGTCAGGTCGGAAAACCGACGGCGCGAGGGAACACCAGGTATCATATCTTATCCTCAGTTTAGAATAATTCTAAACTAACTCATGAAATTCTGAGAACAACCCCAAGTCTTAATCTTTGTGGTTTGGGTGGGTGATACAAAACCATGCAATTTTGCATAGCAGATATTTAGAAAAGTAAACTAAATAGTTCACTTTTGATCTTGCGTGAGTGGCTGTGATCTCTACCTTGAAAGTGAACTAATCAGTTCAGAAAAGGAAGGCGATCATGAAACCTCTACTTTCAGCGCTCACACTTGCCATGGCTTTGGTCACTGCGACCGGCCCTGCTTTTAGCTTATCAACCACGTCGATCACCCCGCCTCTTACATTCCCCGAAGAGCCACCGGAACCTGTGACGAAGGACCTGGATGGTATCGACAAATAGTTTAACAATGCGTGAAATGGCCGTGCCAAGACACGGCCATTTCTAACTGGGCTTGCGGAGTGCTACGCCTCATGGCTAAGTTGATGGGGTTTGTAGGAGTTCGTGCATGATCGCGATGGCCGCGGAAATTAAGAGAGGTCGTAAATTCGATCAGGTCCTCGAAGGGGCACGACAGATTTTCATGCGGGATGGGTTTGAAGGGGCGAGTGTTGATGATATCGCCCGTGCTGCGGGTGTGTCCAAGGCTACGCTTTACAGCTACTTTCCTGATAAGCGCATCCTTTTTTCAGAAGTCGCACGCGTTGAATGTAATCGCCAGGCTGAAGAAGCGCTTCAGGTGATGGCGCCGGATATGTCACTTGAGGATGTTCTCAAGGAGGCCGCCACGCGCATCGTCAGCTTCTTTCTTTCGGAATTCGGGCTACAGGTTTATCGCATATGCGTCTCTGAATCGTACCGGTTTCCGGAGTTGGGTCAGCGATTTTATGACTCTGGCCCGGCCTTGTTGCGCAACCGGCTTCAACAAGTGCTTCAACCATATCTGGATTCAGGTGATCTCGTCATCGAAGACATGGAGCTTGCGTCGGCGCAATTCGGTGAGCTGTGCAAGAGTGATCTGTTTGTGCGGTGCTTATGTGGCGTGGAATGTGACAAGTCAGAAGCCCAGATTGAGCGCGTGGTCAATGGTGCCGTCGAGATGTTTTTGGCGCGTTATGCGGCCAAGACAAACCGTTAAGCGCCCACCTCGACAATCGCTTTTGCCAAAACCGGAACCGTTTGCGCATTGAGCCCTGCGATGTTGATCCGGCTGTCGCCAATCATGTAAATCGCGTGATCGCGGCGCAGTTCTGCGACCTCTTCTGGTGACAGGCCAAGGCGCGAAAACATGCCTCGGTGTTGTGCGACGAAACCAAACCGGTCTGAGCCCGAAAGGCGTTGAAGCTCGCTAGCCAGTTGTGTGCGCAGATCAAGCATTCCTTGGCGTACGACCTCAAGCTCGGCTTCCCAATCTGCGCGCAAGGTCGCATCTCCAAGCACAAGGGTCACGAGCCGTGCGCCGTGATCAGGCGGGAAGGAGTAGTTCTGGCGGTTGAGATGCGCCAGGTTGGCTTGCGTGAGCGCCTTGCGTGCGGCATCGTTGTGCACGGCCATCAAGATGCCGGTTCGTTCCCGATAAATCCCAAAATTCTTGGAACAGCTAGCCGCGATCAGAGCTTCGGGACAGCCTTTCACAACCGCGCGTGTGCCCGCGGCGTCGGCCTCAAGCCCTTCGCCAAAGCCCTGATAGGCAATGTCAATCATCGGAACCGCGCCCTTGGCGTTCAAAAGGGCAATTACCGCATCCCATTCAGGACCGGTCAGGTTGGCCCCGGTTGGGTTATGGCAACACCCGTGCAACAGCGCGACATCGCCAGCCTGCATACTGCTCAGGTCTTCCAGCATGCCGTTAAAATCCACGCTGCCATCTTCGCTGTCAAAATAGCGGTAGGATACGGTTTCAATGCCAAGATGTTTCAAGATACTGAGATGGTTAGGCCAGGTCGGGTCTGAGACAAACACGCGTGCTTTTGGGTTTGCCATCTGGATCAGTTCAAACGCCTGCCGCACGGCACCTGTCCCGCCAGGCGTGGCGACCGCAGCAACTTTGTCATGTGTCACAGCGTTGCCCAGCACCAAATCGATCATGAGATCGGAAAAGGCAGGATCACCTGCTAGCCCGACATAGGCCTTCGTATCTTCGGTGTTCCACCAAAGTTGCTCTGCTTTTTTGACCGCGCGCATGATGGGCGTGCGTCCGTCTGCGTCCTTGTACACGCCCACACCAAGGTCGATTTTGTTGGGGCGGGAATCTTCGCGAAACATCTGCACCAAGGCCAGGATCTTGTCCTTGGGTTGTTCTTTCAAAAGCTCAAACATCAGGTTTCTCCTGCGGCTCAGGCGTGACTGCGGCCATCATCAATCTGGCGCTGGAACGCATCGGCAAATCCGACCATGCGCTCTATGACGGGTCGTGGACTGAATGGGGTGCATTCTCCACAGTGCCCGTGGCCACAGGAGAAACCTGATGTTTGAGCTTTTGAAAGAACAACCCAAGGACAAGATCCTGGC
>JBCAZO010000026.1:0-13179 GCA_038532975.1 Pseudomonadota bacterium | reverse complement strand
ATCCGTCCCTACGGCGGAACCTTCATGGCCTTTACCGACTATGCCCGCCCGGCCATGCGCCTTGCGGCATTGATGAAGATACCGACGGTGTTCGTGATGACCCACGACTCGATCGGCCTGGGCGAGGATGGCCCAACGCACCAGCCGATAGAGCATCTGGCCATCAGCCGCGCGACACCCAACACGATGGTCTTCCGCCCTTGTGACACGGTGGAGACAGCCGAAGCTTGGGAGTTAGCTTTCTCATCAAAATCAACACCTTCCGTGTTGTCCTTGACGCGGCAGGGCCTATCTACCCTGCGCACCGAGCACAAACAGCGCAACCTTACGGCGCAGGGCGCTTATGTGCTGGCCGACGCAGAGGGTAAACGGCAGGCGCTCTTGATGGCGACTGGCTCTGAGGTTGAGATTGCCATGAAGGCGCGTGATCTGTTGCAGGCCGAAGGGATCGGCACGCGCGTTGTCTCCATGCCCTGCTGGGAGCTTTTCGAGGAGCAGGACGAGACCTACCGCCGCAAGGTTCTACCCGGCGGCCCGGTGCGTGTGGCCGTGGAAGCCGCCATCCGCTTCGGCTGGGACCGCTGGCTTTACGGCGAACGCGGCAAGCGCGAAAAGTCCGGCTTCGTCGGCATGCATGGCTTTGGCGCGTCTGCCCCAGCGGAGGTGCTCTACGAGAAATTCGGCATCACACCTCAGGCGGTGGCGGAGAAAGTGAAGTCGCTGTTGTGAAACAATGAACCTTGCAGACGCAAGGGAGCAATTCGCCGTGGTGAAACCGCATCCGCCAGTGACGGGGGATGTTTGTGGTGCGTTTTTGCTAACGGAGACTATGCAGTACTTCACGATCAACACTCCATCTTTAAAAAAAGATTAAAGTGTTGCGACCATCCACGAACTCACGCCACAGAACCGCTATCCTACACACCGAAATCAACCACACAGAATTCAGCACTCACCCCATTCGCTCTAACACCGCTTTGGCCGCTCTTAGGCCCGGGGCTTCGCCGCCCTCACCCAGACGCTGCATCGTCACTCGCATTGCGTCCAGCTGTGCGCCGGGGTTGTTCATCATTTCCAGCACGCCATGCGCAATTAGATCGGGCTTGCAGAATTCTCCGTTGAATTCCGGCACGGCGCGGGTCTCGGACACGAGGTTCACGAGTGTCAGCGTGTCGATCTTCAGCATCCGCTTGATGATCTCGCGGCTGATGCGGTTGACGTCATAAGCGATCACCATAGGCGTGTGCGCTGCGGCAAGCTCAAGCGACACTGTCCCCGACGCCGCCAACGCATAATCCGCTGCAGCAAAGGCTGCGCGTTTGCGTCTTGCATCGGCTTCAACATCTCCCTCCGGGGCCACCACAATGGGCTGACCAGGCCAGTTTGCCACCAGCTTGAGCACCTGCGCCTCACGGGCCGCTGTGGTGGGCACCACAAGCCGCAAATCAGGTTTCTGGCTTACAATCTGCTGTAGTGCTGCGCCGAAAATCGGCCCCAGGCGATTAACCTCGCCCCCGCGCGATCCCGGCAACACAAGCAGTACCGGCGCGTCAGCTAACCCATGCTCTACGCGGAACGCCGCAATCTCGGCTTCACTGGCGCGCGGCTCACTCACCACCGGGTGGCCAACAAAGTCACAGGCCATGCCGGCCGCCTCCATGTAGGGCGGCTCAAACGGCAGTAACGCGAGCACATGGTCAATAACCTTGGCCATCTTTTCGGCACGCCCCGGACGCCACGCCCAGACCGATGGGGCTACGTAGTGCACGGTGCGAATATCGCTATTTTCCTTAACGATCTTGGCCACGCGCAAACAAAAATCAGGACTATCAATTGATACGATTATATCGGGTTCGGCTGTCAACGCTGCTTCGGCGGTTTCGCGTATCCGGCGCTTGAAGTGAAAATACTTCGGCAAGACCTCAACCAGACCCATGACGCTAAGCTCTTCCATCGGGAAAAGCGAGGTCATCCCCTCGGCCTGCATCATAGGGCCGCCTACGCCCGAAAACTCGACCTCTGTTAACGTCTTTAACCCCGCCATCAGCGCTGCGCCCAGCTTGTCGCCAGACGCCTCGCCCGCGATGAGAAAGACCTTCATGCCTGTGCTCCGGCAGGGCGCACCCAAAGGAACATGCCATGCCCTTCAAGCACCTGCCGGACCCCTTCGGGATTCAAAAGCATAACGCCGTCTGCCTCGATCACGATGCCGCGCAGGCCCAGTTCCGTAGCACCCATCGCCGTTTTAAGACCGATAAGCGGCATATCCACGCGCAACTCTTGTCCCGGCTTTGGCGCCTTGTAGAGCAATCCGCCTTCGGCCTTCGCCTCAGCGCGCTTTTTTTCGGCCACCGGACCGCTCAGCCAGTCGGCGACACTATCCAGAACATCCGCAGCGAGATCAAAAGGATCATCCGTCATCCCTGGACGATCATACTCCGGGGCAAGATCATTTAGCATCGCATCAGTGCCGCGCTGATCCTCGCGTGCGATCACCTGACCGCCTTTGACCACCACGGCCTGTCCCTGATCCGCAGCGCCCATATCGGCCAAAGCAGCTTCGGCCGCAGTCAGGTCAGGTGCGAGGTCATCCGGTAATCTGCCCACCAACACGCCAGGTTTGGGCAAAACCTCTGGCGCGATCTCAGCCGCGCCGATGACCTCAAACCCTGCCTCTTCAAAGAGGTCTATAAAGACGCGCAGTGTGCCGTCATCCCCTTTGGCCAGCGCCGCTTGAACGCGCGGAACCAGCGGCATTGTGGCCGCGTCAATCAACGACGGATCAATCGGCGGACGTTGCATTGAGCCGGCCATGCAGATCTGCGTCACGCCGGTTTCTTTGAGCATTTGAATAAACGTTCCCAGCGTTTCCAAACGAAACCCGATGCGTGGAAGCTCCCCTTTCACTTCAGACGGAAATTGTTCCACTTCGCATATGATGGGAACCTCGCCCCGCGCCAGCATCGCCCTGGTCAAGAAAGGCGGCAACCCGCCCTGCCCGGCTATGAGCGCAAGGGTCACGGCAGCTTACCCTGCGCCGGGGGTCAGGAAGGACCGGTCGCTTGCTGCAGTCACGAAATCCACGATCTGCCGGACATAGTCGCTCTCGGTTTCTTCACCAAGACGCCGCGCACGGTCCTGAAAGGTCCCTTCGCCCTGCGCCAGCATCTGAATCGCCGCCCGAAGCGCTGTGATGTCTGACCGCGCAACGCCGCGCCGCTTAAGGCCCACCAAGTTGAGCCCGTCCAGTTGACCGCGCGGCGCCTGCACAAGGCCGTAGGGGATCACATCATTTGTGACCATGGTCACGGCCCCAATAATGGCCCCCTGCCCGATACGCACCCATTGGTGCACGCCGCTAAGCCCACCAATGATCACGTCATCTTCGATCACACAATGCCCCGCCAAAGCGGCGTTGTTCACAATGATCACCCGGTCGCCAACTTGCGCATCATGCGCCACATGACACCCCGCCATGAACAGCCCGTCATCGCCAACCCGCGTCACGCCACCGCCGCCTTCGGTGCCTGTGTTCATCGTGACATGTTCGCGGATGCGGTTGCGCGCGCCGATCTCAAGCTCGGTTTCTTCGCCCTTGAATTTCAAATCCTGCGGGATTTCCCCGATGCAGGCGAACGGAAAGATCACCGTATCTTCGCCAACGCGTGTCTTCCCTGAAACCACGACATGGCTTTTCAATTGGACTCTGTCAGCCAGGGTTACGTTTGCGCCAATATGGCAAAACGGCCCGATCTCGACGCCTTGACCAATCTGTGCGCCTTCTTCGATCACCGCGCTTGGATGAATTTTTGTCTCCGAAGACTGGCTCATCGCGCTCACTCCTTCGGCAGGTCCATCATCGCCGCAAACTCTGCCTCGGCGGCCATTTCCTCGCCCACCTGCGCCACGCCACGGAATTTCCAGACTTTGCCACCAGGTTTGCCGCGCACGGTTTCAAGCTTCATCTCAAGCACATCGCCGGGCACGACCATGCGGCGAAACTTGCAGGATTCAATCGACATAAAATAGACCAGCAGATTGCGATCTTCCATGCCAAGCGCCGCGCCAACCATCACCGCAGCGGTCTGCGCCATCGCCTCAACGATGGTCACGCCGGGCATAATCGGTTTGGCCGGAAAATGCCCCTGAAAATGCGGCTCGTTCATCGTCACATTCTTGATGCCGCGCGCGGTCTGATAGCCATCAATGTCCACGACCTTGTCGACCAAAAGAAACGGATACCGATGCGGGATCAGCCGCTTGATCCGTTCGATATCTGCAGTTTGCAGCGTGTCTGTCATGTTGGTCCTTTCCGGCGCGCGCCGTCCGTCTGTCGCCGACTATCGCCGGGTCACGCCGACTTATCAACTCGCCCAAGCCGGAGCAAGCACAGGTGTTACTCGGTGCCGCCCTGTGGCGCCTCGTTCTGCTCTTCGGTTTCTGGTGCAGTTGCTTCTGGAGCAAAGAGGTCATCAATACGGGCAATGGCGACATCGGTGATGTCGATCACATCGGCGCGTAACAACACATTGCGCGCATCTACGACGACCACGCCACCCGCAGCGCGCATGATCTCAACCAAAACCGGCTCAACCTGGCGCATAAATTCAACCGGAGCACGTTCGCGATTGCGCTCAAGGTCCCGCACTCGGCGCTCACTGTCTCGACGGATCTCCTGCACGCGTGCGTCAAAGTCATCCGCCATCTCGCGAAACTCTTCCGGAGTGGCCTCTTCACGCTTTTCGGTCAGCGATTTTTCTTCGGCTTCCAGCTGGGCCTCGATCTGGCGGTTGCGCGCAATAAGCGCGTCGCGCTCTTCCTGAATCCTGACAAGATAGCTCTGCCCCAGTTGTGTCTGGTTAAATAGCCTTTCGGGATCAACCACCAGAATTTGACTCTGCACTACGCCCACATCTTGAGCCGGTGCGGCACCCGGGCCGATAACCAAACTGCCCCCCGCAATCAAAGCGGCGGACAGGATGGTCCTAATCTTTGGCATGTCAGAATTCCGTGCGAACCGTGATGTCAAAGTTACGCTCAATATCGTCAGGTTCGCTCTCCAGCGCGCGAGAGAAATTCAATCGCAGAGGCCCAAACGGAGATTCCCAGAACAGGGAGAAGCCCACGACATGGCGCAAGTTGAAATCCTCTGAAACAACGCCAGGACCGGTGGTGTCCAAACCCCAGATAGACCCGACATCATAAAACAACCCGCCAGTGATACCAAACTCGTCAGGCAGACCGAGCGGGAATTCCGCGTCAAACTTGGCGGCAGCAAAAAAGTTGCCCCCTAGATGCTCACCGTTCTGAACCGGTCCAAGCCCATTTGAATCGAACCCGCGAATAACCTGCTGAGTATAGCGATCCACCGCGCGTGTATCGCCGCTAAGGAACTCCAGAGCGCCGCCTTCGAGCGTGGCGCGCAGAGTGACCTCTTCGTTGAACACACGCGTTTGGCCAATAATCCGTGCGGAGGGACGAATAAATTCCTGATCTCCCCCAAGGCCCCCGTACTCGACTCCGAACTCCAGCAAAACACCGGCATTCGGGTTTAGGCCGGTCCTGCGCGTGTCATAGGAATAGACAAATCCTAATGAGCTTGCGAGCTCGCCGCCCAAAGCTGATTCCGCTGCCAGAATTGGCGACATTCCTGTGGCCGGATAGTCCGTCATATCCGAATAGCGCAAACTGTAGAACAGGTTCAGACGGCTACTTTCTCCCAAAGGAAAACCGAGCGCCGGACGAAACTCGCCAATGATCGTGTCATAAAGACTGTTGTTGCGGGACGTCTCCAACAAGGAGGTCCGAACGCTGAATTCAACATCGCGTCCCAGAAACGCAGGCTCAGCAAAAGAGAGGCTGTAATTGGCCGTCTCGCTGGAAGCTAAGATATTGGCCCTCACGCGCTGTCCGCGACCCAGGAAGTTTCGTTCTGCAAATCCAATGGAAAAACCCAGTCCGGCATCTGATGAAAAGTTTGCGCCGAAGGACAACGAACCGGTCGTTGTTTCTTCGACATCAACATCCACCACGACCTGATCCGGACGAGACCCTTCGCGCGCATTCACGTCCGCGGACTCAAAATATCTTAAGGCACGAATGCGTTGCGCGGCCTGGCGGATTTCACGTGGGTTGAAAGGATCACCTTCAACCGTGTCAAATTGGCGGCGAATGACCCGGTCAAGTGTGGTTGTGTTGCCCTCGATATCGATGCGCTCCACAAAAACGCGTGGGCCACGGACCAGCACAAATTCAACATCCAGCGTCAGTTCACGATCATTGCGTGTGATGCGCGGTTCAACACGCATGAAATCGACGCCGTTACGAATGGCCTGACGTTCCATCCGAGCAATCGAGTTTTCCACCAAAGTTGGCGAGTAGACCACACCGGGCCTGACTTTGAGCACTTGTTGATAATCTTCGGCTTCCACGCCCTGCATCTCGCTGACTGTCGTGATCTGACCAAAGCGGAACTGTTGGCCCTCCTGAATGTTGAAGGTCACGAAATAGCCATCGCGTTCACGAGCAAGCTCTGCGTTCGTGCCGGTCACACGGAAGTCAACATAGCCGCGCGACAGGTAAAAATCGGTCAGAACCTGTTTGTCGAATTCCAGCCGATCAGCGACAAATGTATCTCTGCCAACAATGGCGCGCAGAAGACCGGCTTGTTTGCTGCCGATAACACGGCGCAGCCGACGATCTGAAAAAGCCTTGTTGCCAACAAACCCAATGCGGCGCACTTCGATGGGGCGTCCTTCGAACACTTCAAACACCACGTCAACGCGGTTGTCGCTGCGGCGAATAACCTTTGGTGTGATGCGTGCGGCAACCCGGCCATTCTGTTCATATGCTTCGCTTAGGATGCCCACATCGCGTTCGATTCGTGTTGGGCTGAAAACTTGACGTGGTTCAGTTTCAATGAATCCAAGCAAATCTTCATCGCTCAGACGCTTGTTGCCCTCAATAGCCACCGCGTTGATTGTAGGAAATTCGACCACTCGAATAACAAGTGTATTGCCACGCGGCTCAACCTCGACCGTTTCAAAAAGACCGCTGGCGCGGATGCGCTGCGCGGCGGCATTCAATTCACCCGCCGATATGGTTTGACCGGTCTCAATACCCGCTTGGGACGCAATTGTGGCCGCTTCGATCCGCTGATTGCCTTCAACACTCACAGAGGAAAAGCGAAAACTTTGCGCATGTGCCGGGTCGACGGCTAAAACAGTGACGAAAAACAGCAGAAACGCGGTCAACGAGCGGATCAGATTCAACGCAACGCGATCTTGGAAAAGACGCCCTGCCCCCGCTCTGAGAAAATTAGCCATCGGCAAACCCAATCAGACATCCCAGTATGCCTTGTCAGTAACCATTCTGAATGGGCTTGTCAAAACGACAGACGCGGAAAATTCGCCGCATCCAATGCGACGACCAATTTATTCTTCAGATTGGTTGGATCGCACCCCAAACACCGGGGCTGCGATCACCAGAATGTCCCGAGAAGCGCCCCTGCAAACAGAGCCACAACCAAGGTCGTCAGATACAAAATCCGGTCCCAGTTGAGGTTCAGCAACAAGGCCATACCACGGTATCCCTTGAGAATATGCTGCATGTTCGAGCCAGTTTAACCTGTTTTAAAACGCGCAGTCCTTGCGCAGATACCACTGTTTTATCGGCACATTCTGGCAAGATTGTGGCGTGAGCTTGGGTTATTGTGCCGCAGGTTTATGGCTATGGGCAGAAAATATCGTTGAAGATCGCAAAGAGCATCAGACCCAAGACCAAGGTCAAACCCACACTCATCAGGATACGCAAAGCCCTGTCGCTTGGTTTGCGTCCTGTCGCGGCTTCATAGGCGTAAAACACCAGGTGACCACCATCAAGAACCGGAATGGGAAACAGGTTCAAGAGGCCCACGGCGGTGGACAACACCGCAATGAACCAGATGAAACTGTCCACGCCCTGGCTGGCCATCGCGCCCGATACCTCGGCAATGCCGATGGGCCCGGACATATTACAGCTGCTGATGGCACCGGTAATCATGTGGTAAAGACCAGACAACGACCCTTCGATTACGCTCCAGGTCTGAGCGGCCCCATCCGCGAGCGCGGCGCCAACGCTTTCGCGTTCGGTGGCAAGCTCAAAAGCCAGCCCCCCCGCGATGCCAATGCGCCAGTTGGTTTCAAACCCGCCTTCTTCGCGTGGCTCATCCACGCGTCGCGGCGTCAGATCATAGTCCAGAACCGCCCCGTCGCGCCAGACCTTGAGCGGCAATGTGCGCCCGTTTGAGGCCTCAACCACGTCTTTCAGTTCTTGAAAAGTGGACACCGGCGTGCCGTCCACGCCCACAATCACATCGCCCTGCAACAGCCCCGTTTCGAACGCGGCGGAGCGTGGAGCCAATTGCACCACAAGCGGTGGCATGGGATGCGGGCCGGTGACGGTCTGCACTTCCCCATCACGGCGCACTTCATAGTTCAACACCGCCGTCTGCGGCAGTTGATCCACAAAATCTCCAAAATCCTCGTCTTCAGCTTCCAGCGACGGAATCGGCAAACCTTCGATCCGCAAGAGCTCATCGCCGACCGCCAGTGTCAGCTCTTCCGCCGGGAGCGGTGTCAATTCACCGACTGCCAGCGGTTCGGCAACCCGTCCCTGGCTCAGAATAATCGCGCCGAAGACTGCAATCGACAGAATGAAGTTAAACACCGGCCCAGCCGCAACCGTTGCGGTTCGCGCCCAGAGCGGCGCACCGATCATGGTCTGGCGTTTCACCGCGTCAGGCATTTCTTCGACGGTGCCGTCGCTTGTGCCGCTCGCCGCGTTGGCATCGCCCAAAAATTTCACGTAGCCGCCAAAGGGCAAGGCAGCCAGCTGCCACTTCGTGCCGTGCTTGTCTATACGGGATGCCAATACCGGGCCAAAGCCAAGCGAAAACACCTCTGCCTTGATGCCGCACCAACGGCCCACAATGTAGTGGCCGTATTCATGGATCGCCACGATCACCGAAAGCGCGGCGATAAACGCTATGATGGTAAAGAAGAGCCCACCGAATTGCGGTAAAAATTCCAAAATCTCGCCTACCCTATCAGTTCCTGCACCACGGCATCTGCCCCATCCCGTGCCAAATGGTCTGCTTTGCGCGCGGTATCAAGGGTGATCTGGTCATCAATTAGGCCACTTTGGTGCAAAATCCGGGTCAAAACCTCTTCCACGACTTCGCTCATCTGTAAAAATCCGATGCGTCCGGCGATGAAATGATCAAGCGCGCGTTCCTTGGCGCCGTTGAAAACAGCCCCGCTATGCCCACCGGCTTCCATAACCTGTCGAGCCAGTCGCAGCGGCGGAAACCGGTTCAGATCAGGCGCGTCAAATTCAAGCGTGCCAGTTTTGGCCAGATCCAGCATATCCACCGGCAAAGCGCGGCGCTCTGGCCAGTTGAGGGCAAAGCCAATAGCATGACGCATATCATGCGGGCCGACATGCGCCATCAGACCACCGTCGCAAAATCCCACAAGCGCATGGACCAGCGATTGCGGATGCACCAGCACTTCAATTTGATCCGGAGAGAAGTCAAAAAACTCCTTCGCTTCAATCATTTCCAGTGCTTTGTTGAACATCGAAGCGCTGTCGATGGTGATGCGCTGACCCATGTCCCAGTTGGGGTGTGTCGCGGCCTCGGCGGCAGTGGCTGTGGTCAGTTTCTCAATCGGCCAATCGCGGAACGCGCCACCGCTGGCGGTGATGATCACACGCGAAACCGCCTTGGGGTCTTCGCCAATAAGGGCCTGAAAGATCGCTGAATGCTCGCTGTCCACAGGTAAAATTTTTGCGTCATGCCGCTTGGCCGTGTCCAAAAGCAAGGCCCCTGCAGCTACCAGTGATTCCTTATTGGCCAGCGCCAGTGTCGCGCCTTGTTCCAGCGCCGCCAGACCCGGTGCCAAGCCAGCAAATCCAACGATAGCGGACATCACCCAATCCGCGGGGCGGGATCCGGCCTCGATAACTGCCTGCTCTCCGCCTGCGACCTCAATCCCCGTGTTGGCCAACGCATCGCGCAAAGCGTCCAGTTGGCTTTCGTCGGCTGTCACGGCCAGCTCGGCCTGAAATTCGCGCGCATCGCGCGCCAGTTGATCAACATTCTGCCCTGCCGTCAGCGCCACAACCTGATACGCATCCCGATCTCGGCGGATAAGATCAAGCGTGTTCTGCCCAATTGAGCCGGTCGCGCCCAGAACGCTTACCCGTTTCATGCCCCCGCTCCCGGCAACATCCCAAAAGCCCAGAGCAAGACCGTCAACGCCCCCGCGCCCAGCATCGCGTCAAAGCGATCAAACACACCGCCATGGCCCGGGATCAGGTCGGAGCTGTCTTTGACTCCTTGCCGCCGTTTCACGGCACTTTGCGCGATATCACCCATTTGCCCGGCAAATCCTACAAGTATGGAGACGAAAACCAGCGCACCGGTTGATCCCAGCGTCCCGATGAACGCAACACCCACCAAAGCCGCACCCAGCCAGCCCGCGACGGTGCCTGACCAGGTTTTCTTGGGACTGATCTTGGGCCAGAATTTTGGACCACCCAGGCTTCGGCCGGCAAAATATCCTGCAACATCGGAGGCAACCACAACAAATACCAGCCACAGAATCCAGCCTGTCCCCGCAGCCGTGCGCAAGAGCAACAGAGCAAAAGAGCCAAAGAGAACCCATATGACGACACCGAACAGCACCGGCTTGTCCCTGTCGGTTTGCCCCGCCGCGACCAGCCCCATCGCGATCAAAAGCGGGGCGGCAAATATCCCGGGTAAGAAATGAACGACATTCAAAACAATAGCAGCGGCCACGCCAAGGGCTATCGCTTGTTTTGCTTGAAACATGCGCGCGGTTTCCCAGACCATGATACCGCAAATGATGCTGACAAGCTCAACATAGAACAATCCGCCCTGCCAGACGGCAAAGGCCCCAACGAGGGCCATTAGGAACGCTGAGATCACCCGTGCGCGAAGATCAGACCATTGCGCAGATGCGCTCATGCGGTCACGGCCCCAAAACGCCGGTCGCGCGCATCAAAGCCTTTGAGCAAATCGCCAAAAATTTCCTTGGTGAAATCCGGCCAGAGCGTGTCGATGAATTCATATTCAGCGTAGGCGGACTGCCACAGAAGAAAGTTCGAAATCCGTGCCTCGCCACTCGTCCGGATGACGAGGTCTGGATCAGGTAAAACATAAGTATCTAAATACTTTGGAAGTGTTTCTTCATTTACGTCTTCTGGCCCAAGATGCCCTTCGGCGACGTCCCGCGCCAGACGCTTGGCCGCACGTGTCACTTCATCCCGACCGCCATAGTTGAGCGCCACAGTCAGATTTGTGCCCGTGCAGTTGCGGGTGACATCCTCGGCCTGGTCCATCAGGCCCCGAAGCTTATCATCCAGCCGAAACCGGTCGCCAATGAACCGCACGCGCACATTGTTGCGCAACAGTTCCTGCATTTCTTTCATGATGTAGCGGCGGAAGAGGTTCATCAAACCTGCAACTTCGGTCTGTGTGCGTTTCCAGTTCTCAGTGGAAAATGCAAATATTGTCAGGTACTTCACGCCAAATTCCGGGCATGAGCTCACAATTTCGCGCACCCGTCGGGCCCCGGCGTGGTGGCCATACAGCCGCGGACGACCGCGCGCCTGCGCCCACCGGCCATTGCCATCCATAATGATGGCCACATGGCGCGGCCCTGCATCAGGCCCTGTCGTCTTGATATCCGGCACGACTGTCATGTTTTACTCACCTAAACCTGCATAATCTCTGACTGTTTCGTTTCCAGCGCATCATCCACTGATTTGATGAAGCGGTCCGTCATATCCTGCACTTCGGTTTCCCAGAATTTCTGATCATCTTCAGATAACCCGTCCGCCTTGGCCTTTTTGACCTGATCCATGCCATCGCGGCGAATATTTCGGACAGCCACACGCGCGTTTTCGGCATATTGCGCGGCCACACGGGTCAACTCCTTACGGCGTTCTTCGTTCAATTCCGGGATCGGCAGCATGATAATCGTGCCGTTGAGCTGCGGGTTGATGCCAAGCCCGCTTTCGCGAATGGCCTTTTCCACGGCACCGACCATGGATTTGTCCCAGACATTGACCGTCACCATGCGCGGTTCGGGCACGTTGACGGTGCCCACCTGGTTGATCGGGGTTTTCTGACCGTAGGCCTCAACCATCACAGGTTCCAACATGTTTGCCGAGGCGCGACCAGTGCGCAAAGAGGCGAATTCGGTGCGCAGCGCGCTCATCGCGCCATCCATCCGACGCTCAAGATCGTCGGTATCCAACATAAAATCATCAGACATGGGGTGTTCTTCCTCTTCCAGCTCGGCGCTGATCCCTCTTTAGACCTAGCTGTGCACCTTTGTATAGGTGCCGGTGCCATCCAGAATGGCGCGGAACCCACCCGGCTCATCCAGCGAGAACACGATGATTGGCAGGTTATTGTCACGTGCAAGAGCAATCGCACTGGCATCCATGACACCCAGATGCTTGGCCAGCACCTCATCGTAGGTGACGGTTTCAAACCGCTTGGCATCCTCGTGCTTAACCGGATCCTTGTCATAGACGCCATCTACCTTGGTTCCCTTAAAAATAGCTTCACAGGCCATTTCATTGGCGCGCAGCGTGGCTGCCGTATCAGTTGTGAAATACGGATTGCCCGTCCCGGCGGCAAAGATGCAGACACGTTTTTTCTCAAGGTGGCGCACCGCGCGGCGGCGGATATAGGGCTCGGCCACCTCATCCATGCGGATGGCGGTGATCACCCGGCAATAAACACCGATCTTTTCCAGCGCGCTTTGCACGGCCAGCGCGTTCATAACCGTGGCAAGCATGCCCATGTAATCTGCCGTGGTGCGTTCCATCCCTTGTGCGCTGCCCTGCAGGCCGCGAAAGATGTTGCCGCCACCGATGACCATGCAGATCTCAACGCCTAAGTCGTGAACTGATTTCACCTCTTTGGCGATCCGTTCCACGGTTGGCGGGTGAAGCCCATATCCCTGATCGCCCATCAGAGCCTCGCCTGATATTTTCAATAGCACCCGTTTGAAGGTTGTTTCCGTGGGGGCGGTATCGGGCATATTGGGCTCCGGACGTCTTGGATGCAGTTGCGGCGCAAAATGTCGTAAATCGATGGTGGGT
>JBCAZO010000025.1:0-13722 GCA_038532975.1 Pseudomonadota bacterium | reverse complement strand
AAAGTGATTTCGGATCAGCTTTCGGCATTTCAGGAAGATGATTTTGCCACCGCATTCACTTTTGCAAGCCCGATGATAAGAGTGAGGCTCAACAGCGAGAGAACGATCCAACGGGGCATTCTGCATCTCCTTTCGTCAAAGCTAGCGCATCGCCTGAGGTGATCAAATTTTGTTTGAAATAAACGACGTCCAAATGCACGAAGACCCAGGTTCTGGATCCTGCAATCCATCTGCCTGGGCCTGTTTCCCGCACCACGGGAACTGTCGAAACAGGGTGTATCAGGAGCGATAGTTCTGCTTTGATCTGGATCAGATTTCCCAGACATGACAGGGTTCATCCAAACTCAAAGGAGAGACCTTATGCCAACCACACTCTATGCTTTTGTCATGCTGCTTGCCGGGATCGCGGTGCCGCTTCTGGCCGCGCTTAACGCGGCTCTTGGGGTCAGGTTGGGATCCCCTGTGGCGGCGGCCGCGGTCCTGTTCACAGTGGCATTTCTGGCGACGCTGGTGGTTTTGGCAGTCACCGGGCCTAGCGCTGTCCTGGGTGTGGGCAAAGTTCCAAAGCATTTGCTCTTAGGAGGCGTATTGATTGCCTTCTATGTGTTGTCGATCACCTTCATCGCCCCGCGCTTTGGGGTCGGCAATGCGGTCTTCTTCGTATTGCTTGGCCAACTTATCTCTGCGGCGCTGATTGATCAGTTTGGCCTCTTTGGCAATCCCGTCTCGCCTTTGTCCATGACACGTGCAGCCGGGATCGGGCTTATGGCGGCGGGGGTTTTCGTGACGCAACAGGCTTGAAGACAATGCTCTCGCAATCGTGGATTGCACGTGAACAGTTCGCGCCCATATACTTATTGTAAAGAAAAAAGGCAGAGCACATGACCCGTTTCGACCTAGTAATCCGCAAAGGCCTGATTGCATCATTGCTGGCAACTGGCCTAACTGCGCCCGCTTCGATCTCCAGTGCCGAAGAGGTTCAGGAATTTAATCCCTCTGACCTGGTTCCGCGCCGGTTCAGTGTCGCAAAGTTCACACAGCTTTCTGACCCAGAGCTTTATGACGTGCTGATCGCCGTACGCCGCGGACGTTCCATCACGATCGACGGGTGCACGGTCTCTGAAAGCCGGGCGATCATTCGCAGTTCAAGCAAAGATCCAGAGGTGGCACGCCGTCAGGCACTGACCAGCTGCAGCTGACTCGCTGGTTACTGACCGGCGAGCGCCTGCACCGATTGCCAGACAACCTCTTCGATGTCCACAGGATCAGCCACCTGACGTCCCTGCCCCGGAATCCGTGCTTCTGCGTCCCGGGCCACGGCAGTTTCAACCTGGGTCAGACGATCAAAAAACGCGCCTGAGATGGATGGATCCATTATCAGGTAATAGTCGCCAATATCGTGCGGCTCGCCTTCGGGGGCTTTTAGCGGGCCAATATCTACACCTGCGAGGCTTCCTGTCATGCCAGAGGCCAGCAATTCCGCCATCAGTCCAAACCCCCAGCCCTTGTAGCCGCCCATGCTGACAAGTGATCCTTTGAGCGCGGCATCAGGATCGGTGGTGGGCTGACCATCTGCATCCACCGCCCAGCCTTCGGGAATGGCTTCACCCGCCGCCTTAGCCATCGTGATCTTGCCCAGTGCTACAGTCGTTGTGGATTGATCAAACAACATCGCAACGCCGCCATTGCCATCCGGAACAGCAAAGGAAATTGGGTTAGTGCCAATCACGCGATGCTTGCCACCAGGAGGCGCCACGACCGGTGTGGCATTGGTCATGCCCAATGCGATGTAGCCCGACCGCGCGATTTGGGCGGTGAAGTAACCCAGTGAGGTGCAGGTATGGGCGTGACAGACGGCAAGCGAGGCGACACCGGCCTCTTGTACGGCCTTCAATGCCTCTGGCAAAGCGCGCGCAAAGGCCGCCTGTGCAAACCCGTATTTGGCATCCACCAGAACCGTACCAGCGCGAGGACGCGTGACCGCAGGCTCGGCATCGCCTTTGACCCGGCCTGTTTGCAGCTGCTGGCAATAACTTTCCAGATAGTAAAGCCCGCAGATCTTGTTGCCCAACCCTTCGGCTTCCCGAATGGCCGCTGCGACCTCAGTGGCCACCCAGTCCGCTGCGCCATGGCGGAGTAACGCGGCTTTAGCGGTGGCTTCGATTTGATCTAAAGATATCTGCATAGGTCACTCCTCTTTCGCGCACTACCCCGCAACCACCTGACCACCATCCAGCTTCACCACGCGGTCCATGCGTGCAGCCAGTTCAAGGTTGTGCGTTGCAATGAGCGCGGCCAGCCCAGTGCCGCGCACCAGTTCCATGAGCGCGGCAAAGACCTGATCCGACGTGCCGGGATCGAGATTGCCGGTTGGCTCATCGGCCAGAAGCAGGCGCGGTGCGTTGGCCAGCGCACGGCAAAAGGCGACGCGCTGTTGTTCGCCACCGGACATGGCAGAGGGGCGGTGGCTGGCGCGGTCCGCAATGCCGACACGCGTCAGAAGATCACGCGCCCGCGCCTCAGCTTCGGGTTTTGCAACGCCATTGGCGAGCTGCGGCAGAACGATGTTTTCCAGTGCTGTGAACTCTGGCAGCAAGTGATGGAATTGATAGACAAACCCGACATCCTGCCGCCTTGCAATGGTGCGGCGGCGGTCGCTGAGGCCGGTCATATTGACCCCGCCGATCTCAACCGTACCGGCATCGGGCGTATCCAAAAGCCCCGCGATGTGCAAAAGCGTCGATTTCCCCGCTCCTGAAGGGGCCACGAGCGCGACCATTTCACCCGGCTTGATCTCAAGCTTGGCGTCCTGCAGCACCGTAACCGCGTTGGTTTTACCGGTGTTGTAGGTCTTGGACAGCCCATCAAGCCGCAGCATGACGTCACTCATAGCGCAGCGCCTCAACCGGGTTCATCCGCGCCGCGCGCCTTGCCGGGAAGATCGTGACGATGAAACTGAGACTTAGGGACAAGCCCACAGCCGTAAGCACATCCCAGAGCTCCAGTTTGGCTGGCAAGAAGTAGATGCCGCGCGTTTCAGCTCCCCAAATTGGCTCGGCGCTGAAACTGTCGATAAAGGCAAAGATTGGATCAATGTAGATCGCAAACAAACACCCCAGCACGACACCCAGAAATGTCCCGATTACGCCTGTCATCGCGCCGCATATGAAGAATACCCGCAGGATGGACCCTTCGGTCAGGCCCATGGTGCGCAGGATGCCAATATCCCGGCCCTTGTTTTTCACCAGCATAATCAGCCCGCTAGTGATGTTCATGGCCGCAATCAAAACGAGGATCGACAGGATAACAAACATCACGTTGTCCTCCACCTCCAGCGCGCGTAGGAACCCGCCGCTGGCGTCTCGCCATGTCCAGACCTGTGAGCCATCGCCTGCGGCGCGCAAAAGGGCCAGGTTCATGTCATCCACCGTTTCAGGGTCCGAGACCATCACCTCAAGCTCATCGGCGGTCCCTTCGCGATTGAAAAAGCTCTGGGCCTCTTCAAACGGCAGGTAAACGCGCACCTGATCAATATCGTAGCGACCAGCGGAAAAGATGTAGACGATATCATAGGCGTTGATGCGGGGGCTGGTACTAATCGCGGTTTTGACGCCATTAGGATTGATCAACTTAATCCTTTCCCCGACGCCGACGCCCAATGTGCGCGCCACACCAGACCCAATGGCAATAGGGCGATCAAGACTTTCTTCACTGTTAAAATTGAAATCTTCAATGTTGCCCAAACCCGTTTCCGGATCGGCGATGCGCGGCAGAGTTAACAGATCTTCATAGTCGATCCCATACACTTGCACTCCAGCGCTTCGGTCCCGTGCAGTGGCAAGCACCTGGCCTTTAACAAGTGGCGCGACACGCGTGACACCCTCAACCTCACGAACGCGTTCGGCCATTTCGGCGTAATTCGGGATGGAGCGATCAACCTGACGCGTGGTCTCGTTCATGGTGCCGACGCTGTAGACGGTCACATGCGCGTTGGAGCCCAGGATCGTATCCACAAACTCTGCTCGAAACCCCGAGCGCACGGACAATGTCGCAATCAGGGCAAAGACCGCCAGTGTGATGCCAATCAGGCTGATCCAGGTCATCACGCTGACCCCGCCCTCAGCGCGTTTGGCGCGCAGATAACGCCAGGCAATCATCCATTCGAATGCGGAAAAAGGCGCGGGTTGGGCTGCCACTCTAGACCTCAAGTTTTCTTTGCGCGGACACTGCGTTTAATCCCTGCGCGGGTCAAGGCCAAGACGCCCCTTCCCAATTGAGAAAAAGCAAAGCGATAGCGGTGCAGACCTTTTACTGGAGACACCATGCCAGCCGTTCTGCTTATCCTGATGTATCTGATCTTGTGTATCCTGCCCCTCGCGCTGGCCTGGGCGCAGGGGCTTGAGACGCGCACGCCTTGGGATGAGCTGGCCACGGGTCTTGGACTTGTCGCGCTTGCAATGCTGCTGGTGGAGTTTCTGCTCCTTGGCCGTATTCGGACAGTCACAGCACGGGTCGGAAGCGACGTGGTCATGCGTAGTCACCAGCTTTTGGCGCAACTGGCGCTGGCGGCGGCTCTTTTGCATCCGTTTTTCTACATCTCGCCCCGGTCCCCCGCGCCGGTTTGGGATGTATCGCGGCAGACCGTTGTCGAGATGTCCTGGCCCGCGCTTTGGCCCGGGATCGTGGCCTGGCTGCTCTTGGGCGGGCTTGTAGCCATGGCGATCGGGCGCGATGCTTGCGGTGTGAAGTATCAGAACTGGCGGCTCTTGCACGGTCTGGGTGCGGCGGCAGTGGCCGGTTTCGGGGTGCTGCATGCCCTGCGCGCGGGACGCCATAGCGCAGACCCCCTGCTCGCCTCGGTCTGGATCGGTCTTCTGGCACTGGCACTCAGCGCGTTGGCGTATGTCTATATCGTTGCACCGCTTATGCGGCTGCGGCGGCCTTTCACGGTAAAGGATATCAGGCATGAAGCGGATCGCACATGGGTTTTGACCCTCACGCCCGAGTTCAAAGGGTCTTTGCCCTATCGCGCCGGTCAGTTTGCCTGGCTGAATGTCGGGCATTCGGCCTTTTCGCTTGATGAGAACCCTTTCACCATTTCTTCCGCGCCTTCCGCAGGGTCGGATGTGCAATTCCTGATCAAAGAGCTGGGCGATTTTACACGGACGATGGATCAGGTGCAGCCCGGGACACGCGCTTGGCTGGAGGCGCCGCACGGGCATCTCACGCTTGACAGGCATACCGATGCGACAGGCATCGCTTTGATCGCAGGCGGTGTCGGTCTTGCTCCCATGATAAGTATCCTGCGAGAGATGCGGGCCACCGGCGATACGCGTCCGACCGTGCTGTCCTACGGCAACCGGCATGAAGGACAGATTGCCTTTGACGAGGAACTAAAAGAATTCGAAGCGACGCATGGCACAGAAGTCATTCACATCCTGTCTGAGCCGCCGCCCGGGTGGCAAGGCGAGACAGGGTATGTCACACCGGAGTTGCTGTGCCGTCATTTCGACACGCCCGAGCGGCGCGACTGGCTTTACGTGCTTTGTGGTCCGCCGCCGATGCTAACCCTGGTCGAAGATGCCTTGATCGCAATGGGCATTCCGCCCAAAAACATCATATCGGAGCAGTTTGTCTATGAATGACCGCAGGGTAGCCCCATCTTTGCGTCATCGCATCCGCCGGGCCATAGCGTTGGCTGCGGTGGTTCTTAGCCTCACAGTGATTGGGTTCGCATTACGTGGCATGTTTTGAGCCAGCCACCCATGCGGCTATTCTGCCGGTTCGACATAAGTGCGACGCCGAAAGAACCGCGCCAGCGTGTTCAGCAGAAAGCTGACCAGTGCATACCCCACAGCCAGCCCCATTGCGGCAAAGCCGATACCCTCAAAGGTCAGTGGCACAGCAGGGCGGAAGTCGGCCAGTGTTTCCTTCGCCAGCTTGGGTTCGGTAAAGCGCCAAGGCGTGAACGCGCGTTCCAGCGAAGTCCGCCCCCGCAGTTGATACAAATCCTCGCTCAACCGATCATGCCGTTTGAAAACGCGGGACATCGACAGCGCCCTTGCCTCGCCCATAGCTGAGCCAAGTTCAAGTTGTTGTAGCGCCGCACCACGGTCCAGACCCAGCGCCGTGGCGTCCCGGTCAAAATCGGCCACGATCACCGCCAGTTCATCCACAGCGCCAGACAAGCGCTGATAATATTGTTGCGAGTATTCAGGGAACTGGGAAAACCCTGCGCAAGCGGCAATGCCGCCCGCCAAAGCGAGTGCTCTCATCATAACTGCCTGCCTCGTTCTTTTTTGTTATTGCAGACAGCATAGCATTTAAAGCCAGGTGTGGAAACTCCGCTGCACCATTGGCTCTACTGCTACCATCCGGTGATGCGGCGCATATATTTCCGCAATCTTTTCAATGGCTTTTTCCGGCGGCATCTCTTCGCTTTCGCCAGTTTTGCGGCTGGTCAGCTCCACAACACCATTTTTAAGGCCACGCGGCCCCACCGTGATCCGCCAGGGCAGACCAATCAGATCCATCGTGGCAAACTTGCCCCCTGCCCGCTCATCCCGGTCGTCATAAAGCGGCTCAAGACCAAGGGCAGTGAGCGACGCATAAAGCGCGTCACAAGCTGCATCAGCCTCGGCATCGCCCTGCTTGAGGTTAACGATCCCGGCATGGAAGGGCGTGACACCTTCGGGCCAGATGATGCCGTGGTCATCATGGCTCGCCTCAATAATCGCGCCCACCAGACGGCTCACGCCAATGCCGTGGCTGCCCATATGCACAGGCACCGGCTTGCCATCGGGGCCTTGTACGGTGGCGTCCATCGGCTCGGAATACTTCGTGCCGAAATAGAAGATTTGCCCAACTTCGATGCCCCGCGCCGAGCGGCGGCGCGCTTCAGGCACTTCATTGAAGATCGCCTCGTCATGGGTTTCATCCGTGCGCGCATAGCGCGAGGTGAATTCCTCTAGAACGGCCTGACACTGCTCAACGCTGTCATAGTCAATCTCACGTTCGCCAAAGCGCAAATCCGTGATTTCGCTGTCATAGAAGACCTCGGATTCGCCCGTGTCGGCCAGCACTAGGAATTCATGCGTATAGTCGCCGCCAATCGGCCCGCCATCGGCGCGCATCGGAATGGCCTGCAGGCCCATACGCTCATAGGTGCGCAGGTAGCTCACCAAATGGCGGTTGTAGGAATGCAGCGCATCTTCCTTGGTCAGATCAAAGTTGTAACCGTCTTTCATAAAGAACTCTCGCCCCCGCATCACACCAAAGCGAGGGCGGATCTCATCGCGGAATTTCCACTGAATATGGTAGAGCGTCAGCGGCAAATCCTTGTAGCTGCCCACATGGGCGCGAAAGATATCAGTGATCAGCTCTTCATTGGTCGGACCATAGAGCATATCACGGTCATGCCGGTCGCGAATGCGCAGCATTTCCTCACCATAGTCATCATAACGCCCGCTTTCGCGCCATAGATCAGCCGACTGGATTGTCGGCATGAGCATTGGAATGTGACCTGCGCGCATCTGCTCTTGATGCACAATATTTTCCAGTTTGCGCAGCACCTTGAAGCCGAGCGGAAGCCAGGAATAAATCCCCGCGCTGGCTTGTTTGATCATGCCCGCCCGCAGCATCAGGCGATGGCTGGCGATCTGGGCCTCGGAGGGTGTTTCCTTCAACACAGGCAGGAAATAACGGGACAGGCGCATGGGCACTCTCATCTTCAAAACTGGCGTTCGGTCCCGTTTATGACCTTGGCCCAAATGAAACAAGACGGGATCGGCGGGAATGTGCGCCCGACACAAAAAGATACGTGCGGAAAGTGAACCAATCCGCACGTATCCGCGTAGCTCTATGCACATGCACAGAGCATGCTAGCAAAAAAGAGGTACTAAAAATGAAATCGATCTTCAAGATTGCCGCCGTGGCCGCCACAGCCGTGACACTGGCGACTGGCGCTAAAGCCGCCAATATTGTTGAGATCGCAGCAGGGGACGAACGTTTTTCCACACTCGTGGCCGCCGTTCAAGCCGCAGGTCTGGCTGAAACGCTGTCGGGTCCGGGTCCTTTCACTGTGTATGCCCCTGTCAATGACGCTTTTGCCGCGCTACCTGAAGGCACAGTTGAAACGCTGCTGAAGCCCGAGAACAAAGATCAACTGACCAACGTGCTGCTCTATCACGTTGATGATCGCAAACTGACAGCCGGTCAAATTCCAGGGGGTTCGAACTACTTCAAGCCGGTTCTGGCCTCTGAGCGCCTGTGCATCACCAAGGACGCCGGTGGTGTGAGCATTGCAGACGGCACTGGCGAGAGTGCCAACGTTGTGATTGCAGACATCGAAGCGTCCAATGGCGTGATCCACGTTGTGGACAAAGTTCTGCTGCCGGGCACACGCCCTGCGTGCCACTAAAGCACACTGAGTTTTCAAGGGGAGTTCCAGATGCGAGCGCCCCTTGAAACCCTGCCCGTCATACGCAATGTGTAGGCAAACGCGTATCGAGGGCATATGGCACTTCCCGTTTCTACACAGCTGAAATACTGGGGCATTGCCGCGGTCTTTTTCTTTCTGTTGCTATGGTTTCTGGGCGACGTGATCTTGCCATTTGTGCTTGGCGGAGCCATCGCTTATTTCCTTGATCCCGTTGCGGATCGTCTTGAAAAGATGGGGTTTTCGCGTGCTATTGCGGTCACAATCATCACACTGATTGCGTTGATGATCTTTGTGATCATGGCACTTTTGGTGATACCGACATTGGTCGAGCAGACCGCCAATCTGATCAACATCGCCCCACAACTGTTCAATGACTTGCAGGCATTTTTAACGAACCGCTTCCCGCAGCTTGTGGATGAAACCTCGACCCTTCGCCAATCCCTGATTTCAGTGGGCGAAACCATTCAAGAGCGCGGCGGGCAGTTGATCGAGACCATACTGTCCTCAGTGTCGTCACTGATCAATGTGGTGGTTCTTTTGGTGATCGTGCCTGTTGTGGCCTTCTACCTGCTCTATGACTGGGATCGCATGGTGGCCGAGATTGACCGCCTTTTGCCGCGCGACCATGCGCCTGTTATTCGCCAACTGGCCGGTGAGATTGACAACACATTGGCCGCCTTCATACGCGGCATGGGCACGGTTTGCCTTGTACTGGGCACGTATTACGCCGTGGCGCTCATGCTTGTTGGGCTACAGTTTGGCCTCGTGGTCGGTGCCTTTGCCGGGCTGATCACCTTCATCCCTTACATCGGCGCATTGCTGGGCGGGGCTTTGGCTATCGGATTGGCGTTGTTCCAGTTTTGGGGTGACTGGGTGTCCATCGGCTTGGTGGCTGGGATTTTCATGATTGGTCAGGTGCTTGAGGGCAATGTCCTCACCCCCAAACTGGTCGGCAGCTCGGTGGGCTTGCACCCTGTCTGGCTCATCTTTGCGCTTTCCGTTTTCGGCGCGCTTTTCGGCTTTGTCGGCATGCTGGTCGCTGTTCCCGTGGCCGCTGCCATTGGCGTTCTAGCGCGCTTTGCGACCGGGCAATACCTTGGCAGCAAGCTCTATCGCGGACTTGAGCCGCAAGATCCCGAGCCGGAGCAGGACGCGAAGTAATGCCCCAACAGCTAAGCTTTGATTTGCCCGTCAGAACGGCCCACGGGCGAGAAGACTTTTTCGTTTCCTCCGCCAACGCCACCGCAGTGGCGATGATCGAAGGCTGGCAAAATTGGCCAGGGCGCAAACTGGCGCTGGTTGGCGCACGAACCTCTGGCAAGACGCATTTGGTGCATGTCTGGGCGACACTGTCCGGCGCCAAAATTATCGCTGCTGTAGACGTGGCTACAGCCGACATTCCCAGCTTGGCAAGCGCTTCGGTTGCGGTCGAGGATGTTGACCAGATTGCCGGTAACGCCGAGGCAGAAGAGGCGCTCTTTCATCTGCACAACCTAGTTCTGGCCGAAGGGCACAGCCTTCTCTTCACCGGACAAAGCGCGCCGAATTTCTGGCCCATCGCCCTCCCTGATTTGGCCAGCCGCCTGCAAGGCACGCCCGTGGTTGCGCTTGAAGCCCCTGATGATGCGCTTTTGACGGCTCTGATGGCCAAACTTTTCCATGACAGACAGGTGGTGCCCAACGCCGATGTCCTGCCCTATCTTGTGCGCCGCATCGACCGTTCTTGTGCCGCCGCGCAGGCTACGGTCGAAGCGCTGGACGCCGCTGCCCTTGCGCAGGGGTGCGCCGTCACCCGCGCTCTGGCCAAAGAGGTTCTGGACAAGATGGGCTGATACAGGCACACTCGTCATCTTCCCGTTACCAAAACCTATCATAAGCCCCGGATGAGCAACGCAGATTTTTTGAAATCCCCCTTCCCAGAACCGGTCACGCCGGAGGGTCTCGATGTAAGCGGTCGCGCGCGGTTTTATAACCGAGAACTCAGCTGGCTGGGCTTTAACTGGCGGGTGCTGGAAGAGGCCAAGAACCCGCGCGTGCCGCTCTTGGAACGCCTGCGATTTCTGTCGATTTCGGCCACCAATCTGGATGAGTTTTACAATGTGCGCGTCGCGGGCCTGCGCGAACTGGCCCATGCGGGCAACACCACGCCGGGCATCGACGGGCTGACCCCGGCCGAGCAGCTGATCCTCATCGACGAGGATGCGCGCAAGCTTTTGGCCGATCAGCAGGATACGCTGCAAACGCTGCGCAAAGAGATGGAGGCCGAAAATATCTCCATTCTCGACGGCACAAGCTTGTCAAAGGAAGATGAGGTCTTTCTGGAAGACACTTTTCTGGCCAAGGTGTTTCCGGTTCTCTCCCCTCTGGCCATTGATCCGGCGCATCCTTTCCCGTTTATCCCCAATCTGGGCTATTCGCTGGCTCTTCAGATGGAGCGCAAATCGGACAAGCGCCCCTTGCAGGCGCTTTTGCCGATCCCTGCACAGATCGACCGTTTTGTGACCCTGCCCTCCGAGGATGGTGCGCATCGCGCGCTGCCGCTGGAAGAATTGTTGCTGTTGCATCTGGGGCACCTCTTTCCGGGTTATACCTACAAAGCGCATTGTAACTTCCGCGTTCTGCGCGACAGCGATCTGGAGGTCGAGGAAGAGGCCGAAGATCTTGTGCGTGAATTTGAAGTGGCCCTCAAGCGCCGCCGCCGCGGTGAGGTTGTGCGCCTGAAGATGTCGAGCGGCGCGCCGGAAGAATTGCGTCGCACAATAATGCGCGAGTTGGATGTCAAACCCTACGAGGTGGTAGAGGTCGAAGGCATGATCGGTCTGGCCGATCTCAAGGAGCTGGTCATCGACAGCCGCCCGGACCTGCTTTGGCCCAGCTTCACGCCGCGTGTCCCCGAACGGGTGCAGGATCATGATGGCGACATGTTCGCGGCGATCCGGCAAAAGGACATGCTGCTTCACCACCCCTATGAAACCTTCGACATGGTGGTGCGGTTCCTCAGCCAGGCGGCACGTGATCCGGATGTGGTCGCGATCAAACAAACGCTTTACCGGACCTCTAAGAAATCCCCGATTGTCGAGGCGCTCTGCGAAGCAGCAGAGGATGGCAAATCCGTCACCGCTTTGGTCGAATTGAAGGCGCGCTTTGACGAGGCGGCCAACATCCGGCAATCGCGACGTCTGGAACGTGCTGGCGCGCATGTGGTCTACGGGTTCATGGATCTCAAAACGCATGCCAAAATTTCGACCGTGGTGCGCCGCGAAGGCGATAGCCTTGTCACGTACACCCACTACGGCACCGGCAATTATCATCCAGATACAGCAAAGATTTACACGGATTTGAGCTTTTTCACCTGCGATCCAGCGCTTGGTCGGGATGCCACCAAGGTGTTCAACTTTCTCTCTGGCTATGCTCAGCCGGAAATGCTTGAAAACCTTGCCATTTCTCCAGAAGGCATGAAGCCCAGACTCATCGACATGATCCGCCAGGAAATGGAACACGCCAAGACGGGCAAACCGGCGATGATCTGGGCCAAGATGAACTCACTCATCGAACAGGACGTGATCGACGCGCTCTATGAGGCCAGCCAGGCCGGTGTGAAGATCAGCCTTGTGGTGCGTGGCATTTGTGGTCTCAGGCCAGGGATCAAAGGCCTGAGCGACAATATCCGGGTGAAATCCATCATTGGCCGATTTCTGGAGCATTCGCGCATTGTGTGCTTTGGCAACGGCGCCGGATTGCCGTCTAAAAAGGCGCGTGTGTTCATCAGCTCCGCCGACTGGATGAGCCGCAACCTCAACCGCCGGGTTGAGACGCTGGTTGAGATCACCAACAAGACCGTCAAGGCCCAGATCGTCAGCCAGATCATGGCCGCCAACATGGCGGATGTGGCGCAAAGCTGGGTGATGTCGCCGGAAGGCCGATTTGAACGCCTGCCCGTTCCAGAGGGTGAATTTGCCTTTAATTGCCACCGGTTTTTCATGGAAAACCCATCGCTTTCAGGGCGCGGGTCCGCTGGCGCATCCGATGTGCCACAGCTGACGCATACCGAAGACTGACTGATTGACCGGACTGCATAGGCTGACGCATAAACACCGCAGCAGAACCGGGGATGTCATGGACGGAACAACCGACGCCGCGCAAAGCGATTGGGGGCCTTTTGGCCGCCCGCTGTTCAATGATCCCCGCGCCAAGGCGCTCAGCCGTGTGGGTGTGGTCGATGTCGGATCAAACTCAGTGCGCCTGGTTGTGTTTGACGGCGCGGCGCGCAGCCCGGCCTATTTTTACAATGAAAAGATCATGTGCGCGCTTGGTGCGGGTCTGTCAGAGACCGGGCGACTAAACCCCGAGGGCCGCGCGCGCGCCTTGGCCGCGATGAAGCGGTTCAGGCTTTTGGCTGACAATATCTGCGACGGGCCTTTAACGGCGGTGGCCACGGCAGCCATTCGCGAGGCCGAAGATGGTGAGGCGTTCCGCAAGGAAGTCGAGCGTGAGACCGGCATTCAGCTTTGGGTCGTGGATGGCGAGGAAGAAGCCCGGCTCTCTGCGCAGGGCGTGCTGCTGGGTTGGCCAGGATCTTATGGCCTTGTTTGCGACATTGGCGGCTCGTCCATGGAACTCGCCGAGATCAATGGCGGCAAGGTGGGTAAGCGGCTGACGTCGCCCCTTGGACCCTTGAAGCTCAAGGATCTCAAAGGCGGCAAGCGCGCGCGCCGCGCCCATATTCGCGACACCCTGATCGCGATGTATGACCAAATGGGTGAACAGAAAAATCGCCTGTTTCTCGTCGGTGGGTCCTGGCGTGCGATTGCCAAGATCGACATGGAACGGCGCGGTTATCCGTTGCATGTGCTGCATGAATACCGAATGAGCGCCAAATCCGTGCGCGCCACGGCGGCCTACATGAGTGAATGCGACCCCGAAGAGCTGCGCCAACGCGCCGGTGTGTCCACCGCGCGGATGGACCTAGCGGTTATTGCCATCGACGTGCTGCGGCAGGTGGTGAAAACCTTCAAGCCGCGTGACATCGCCGTGTCGAGCTATGGCATCCGCGAAGGTCTGCTCTATGAGCAGATGCCACAAGCCCTGCGCGACCGCGACCCGCTTATCGAAGCTTGCCGGTTTGCAGAGGCCAAGGATGCCCGCCTGCCCGGCTACGGCAAATTGATGTTCGAGTTTTGGCAACCGCTCTTTAGCAATGCCAAGCCCGAGAACTTGCGATTGATCAAAGCGGCCTGCCTTTTGCATGACGTAAGTTGGCGCGCCCATCCAGATTACAGGGC
>JBCAZO010000024.1:0-13863 GCA_038532975.1 Pseudomonadota bacterium | reverse complement strand
CTTGGTCACTTCTTCGACCACTTTCGGCATCCGGGTCATACCACCGACCAAAACAACCTCGTCAATGTCGCCAGCTGAAAGGCCAGCATCTTTGAGGGCTGCTTTGCATGGTTTAAGCGAGGCCGCAATCAAATCGCCGACAAGGCTTTCCAGTTTGGCGCGAGTGAGTTTGATCACCATGTGCAACGGCTGGCCGTCTGCACCCATTGAAATGAATGGCTGGTTGATTTCCGTCTGTGACGACGAGCTCAACTCGATCTTGGCTTTTTCCGCAGCTTCTTTCAGCCGCTGCAGCGCCATTTTGTCCTTGGTCAGATCAACGCCATGTTCCTTTTTGAACTCACCAGCGAGGTAGTTGACGATACGCATGTCGAAGTCTTCACCACCTAGGAATGTATCCCCGTTAGTGGATTTCACTTCAAAAAGACCATCATCAATTTCCAGGATGGTGACGTCGAACGTACCACCGCCAAGGTCATAGACCGCGATGGTGTGTGTTTCTTCTTTGTCGAGACCGTAGGCCAAAGCGGCAGCTGTTGGCTCGTTGATGATGCGAAGCACTTCAAGGCCGGCAATCTTACCAGCGTCCTTGGTGGCCTGGCGTTGAGCATCATTAAAGTAGGCGGGGACAGTGATGACCGCTTGGGTCACTTCTTCGCCAAGATAGGACTCGGCGGTTTCTTTCATCTTGCCAAGAATAAAGGCTGAGATTTGGCTGGGAGAGTATTTCTCGCCTTTGGCTTCAACCCATGCATCACCGTTGCCGCCATCGATAACATTGAACGGCATGTTCTTTTTGTCTTTCGCCAGATCCTTGTCGTCTTCGCGACGGCCGATCAGACGTTTGACACCGAAGATTGTGTTTTCCGGGTTTGTGACGGCCTGGCGTTTTGCCGGCTGGCCTACAAGGCGCTCGTCATCTGTGAACGCTACAATTGAGGGCGTGGTACGCGCGCCTTCTGAGTTTTCGATCACTCGGGCTTGGCTGCCATCCATGATGGCGACACAGCTATTTGTGGTTCCGAGGTCAATACCAATGACTTTGGACATGTTTTTCGATCCCTTCTTTACTTAAGGCGATTGAGGGGCAACCGGACCCGTTTCGGCATCTGGCCACCAAACGACGTGCAGGTCACCCGTAGATGTTCTGCGTATCGAGCGGTATATAGGCAGGCGAAAGCACACCTGCAAGCGGTGTAACGCATGTAAAACCGCGAATTGCGTTTAAATTGGCTTATTAGGAATTGATTACAGCACGATGCAGCAGAAACCGCTGGAAATAAGGGGATTTAAGGTTTTCGCTGGTTTTCTAGACGTTGCACAGCAAACAAAGATTATTAAAGACCTGCGTGAGGTGGTCCGCGAAGCTCCGTTTTTTTCACCGATGACGCCATATGGAAAGCCTATGACGGTGCAAATGACCTCGGCTGGAAAATACGGATGGTACTCTGATCGAAAGGGGTATCGCTACGAAACGCACCATCCAAATGGCACAGCTTGGCCTGTTATTCCGCCATCAGTTCTTGATATATGGCGCGCCTTGGTTGATTTGGATCGTTTGCCCGATTGTTGCCTAATCAATTTTTACCAAGACAAAGCGCGCATGGGTTTACACCAAGATCGAGACGAAGCTGATTTTTCTTGGCCAGTCTTGTCTGTGTCATTGGGAGATGACGCGCTTTTTCGGATTGGCAATCGAGAACGCGGAGGATCAACAGAATCTATTTGGCTTCACTCTGGAGACGTTGTGGTGATGGGCGGTGACGCGCGCATGACTTATCATGGAGTGGATCGTATTCGACCTGGTACATCTTCGCTATTGAGCCAAGGAGGGCGTATCAACCTGACCTGCCGCGTCGTAGATTGAGGCATTGGTTCCAAGCAATTCAGGTCCTTTGCAGCTGGCTTATTTCAAATTACAACAACCTGTGACGTAGCTTACGCCTTTTTCCTCGGTCAGGAACAAATCCACGCTCATTCCATAGGCGCGATCTGACATGCCATCAGAACATGCATCTCTGTGAAAAATGAATGTATAAACACGGTCTCCGCCTTGCCCGAAAATGGCATAGCGATCGGTGCGATTGGAAGCTGTTACAGGATCAAGCATTCGAACATCCACAGGTGTTTCGCCCGGTCGCGAAAGTTGCGCCGTCTCGCCGCCCGCTATATCCAATGTCCAGAAAGGTTCCGTGCCTGTGCATATCAAAGGTGTAGGCAGCTTGTCGTCAATTTGACCAGGCTGGCGTGTAAGGAATTTCAAGGAGACCCATCCAGACATTTCGCCGACATTTACTTGTCCCCATTCTCCAGCTTCATCGAATGCAACCACTTCGATATCGGTGTCTTTGTGACCAAGTTTGCCAATGATGGAAGCCGCTGTTCCCGGAGCCTGGCGAATGTTAAGGACGTCATCCGGAGCAACGTTTGACACGTTGTAGTAGGCTGGTAGCGCTTCGGACCATGCAGCGGTTGCAAAGCTCAAAGCGAACAGGATCGACAAAAGATTTCTCATCGTCTGGCATTCCAACTGCTGGATGCGTGTTGGCGAGTGTAGAATTCGCCTAGAAGTCCAATGACAAGCAGAACGCACCCCACAATAAAAGCATACTCGTAAGACGTATTGCGAGGAAAGTAATTGATGAACACAAAACCGCGCGCTTGATCAATAATGTGAAACAGTGGATTCCAGTCAAACATAGCAAGCATGAACCCGGGCAAGGCATTTGCAACAAAGAGTTTGCCTGACGCAATCATGTTGACGCGCGTATAGACCGTTCTCAGTAAGTTTGAAGCAGTGGGGAACCAAGGCTTAAGCGCCATGAAAAGCAGACCCACAGCGCAACCGGTGAACCAGGATAGGAGGAACATTCCAAAAGCCGGAATGGGTTGCGCTATCTCGATTTGGTTAATCAGCGTGTGATACAAGAACAGGATAATGAACAAAGACAGCACTTGGATGTAAAGCGCGCCTATCGCGGCAGAACAGATAGAAACGACGGTATTCATCGGTGCATGCTGCATCATCGGAGAAGTTGAACCATCCGCACTTGCCACAGCGGCAACTGTTTTGATGTGAGCCAGATAAAGAAAAACACCGGACATCATATAAAGCAGGAAATCACCGCGAAGCTTGGCTGCCCGCAGTCCGAGAAGTGAAAACATCAAGTAGAACGCAAGAACAAAGATGACCGTCGTCATAATGCTAATCAGAAGAGCCATGAAAGCATTACCATGCGCTTTGCGAATATCCCGTACCGTCGCGTGGTAAATCACCTCTACCAGAGTAACGGCTGATCCGAGAAGTGTTGCTTTTCGCGTATTCTGAAACATGCCTGCCCAGCTGGTTGACTTATGTTTGTTTTAAACAGGGAATTCTTGCTGTCCCGTTAGCGCCGTATCATAAGGGGCGCGCGACAATCCCGCAACACAGGCTTGCAGGACCGTTTTGAATGGAGAGTGCATTGAATTACGAAACCCTGGTTACCGTTATGCGGCGCCTCGCGCTGGAGGCTGGCGATCTCATAATGGAAATTTACAACTCAGATGATTTCGACGTGAAGGCCAAGTCAGATTCAAGTCCGGTAACGGAAGCTGATGAAGCGGCAGACGCATTAATTTCTGCTGGTTTGGCAAAGGCCTTTACCGACATCTTGCTTATCACCGAGGAACAAGCCGCGACGCATGATCAGAAGGCGCAGACATTTCTAATTGTGGACCCTTTGGACGGGACAAAAGAATTCATCAATCGACGTGGTGATTTCACCGTAAACATAGCCTTCGTTGAAAATGGTGTCCCGACTCGAGGAGTGGTGTATGCGCCGGCCAAGGAACGCATGTTTTTCACCCAGGCAGATGGGACTTCTGTTGAAGAAATCGGCCCTTTCAAAAAAGGTGAAGTAGGTGTTTTGAACAAGATCAGTGTTTCTGAGCCTGACAATTCGGCTTTGTTGGTCGTGGCAAGCAAGTCGCACCGTGACCAGGCCACAGATAACTACATTCAAAAATACGCTGTCAAAGACATGAAGAGCGCGGGTTCTTCGTTGAAGTTCTGTTTGATTGCGACGGGCGAGGCCGACATTTATCCGCGCGTCGGTCGTACCATGGAGTGGGACACAGCCGCAGGTCATGCCGTTTTGCATGGTGCCGGGGGTAAGGTTGTGCGATTTGATAATCACGCTCCGCTTGTTTACGGCAAGGAAGGTTACGCCAATCCATTCTTTATTGCCTATTCGCCAAAAGTTGAGCTGAAGCCTGCGAAATGAGCGTGTTGATCGCTATACCAGCACGCTATGCATCGTCGCGTTATCCTGGTAAGCCGCTTGCCATACTAAAGGGCGCAGACGGCACTGCAAAAAGCTTGATTGAGCGCAGCTGGGAGGCGGCTCTGACTGTAAAAGGCGTAGAGCGGGTTGTGATTGCAACGGATGACACTCGCATTCGAGATGCGGCGCAAGAGTTTGGAGCCGAAGTCGTTATGACATCATCTGACTGTGCAAATGGCACGGAAAGATGCGCTGAGGCGCACACTTCTTTGGGTGGAGGTTTCGACATTGTTGTCAATCTTCAAGGGGACGCACCTCTAACGCCAAGTTGGTTTATCGAAGATCTGGTCGCAGATTTAAGTGCAGATGCGACCGCCGATGTCGCTACCCCGGTCTTGCGCTGTGATGGCGAGGCTTTGAATGGGTTTCTGAATGACCGCGCGCATGGTCGTGTAGGTGGCACGACGGCTGTTTTCGGTGTAAATCGTCATGCTCTTTATTTTTCAAAAGAGGTTATTCCTTTCACTTCTGACCGATACCTCGATGGGGAAGAGACACCAGTTTTTCACCATGTCGGTGTCTATGCGTATCGCCCAAAAGCTCTTAAAGAATACGTGGAATGGGCTAGTGGTCCATTAGAAACACTCGAAGGTCTAGAACAGTTGAGGTTTTTGGAAAACGGGAAGCGTATTCTGTGTACAGAAGTTGATGCTAAAGGGCGAAAGTTTTGGGAACTGAACAACCCTGAGGATGTACCGCGCATAGAAGCCATGATGAAAGAGATGGGGATGTGCTGAATTTTTGACCTGTCGGCGATATGTTGCTACGTAAACACTTAAAAAACGAATAAACTATTATGTGCCGCCATGGAGTGGTCACAATTGTCCTGTTTTTACGAGTAGGGCTGTCTAGGAGCGGTAAATGCGAAAGAAACTGACCAAGGCTATTTTTCCTGTAGCGGGAATGGGCACACGGTTCCTTCCGGCGACGAAATCCGTGCCGAAAGAAATCATGACATTGGTTGACCGTCCATTGGTTCAATACGCGATTGACGAGGCCCGGGCGGCCGGGATCAAAGAGTTTATCTTTGTCACGTCTCGCGGAAAGGGCGCGTTGGAAGACTACTTCGACAACGCCCCGCAGTTGGAACAAGAACTGCGGAAAAAGGGTAAAGATGAGCTTTTGGAAATCTTGCGCTCTACCAATATGGACAGTGGCGAAATCGCATACACACGTCAGAATAAACCTTTGGGTCTCGGACATGCCGTATGGTGCGCGCGACGTTTGATTGCGAATGAGCCGTTCGCGGTCATTCTTCCGGACGATGTCATCGCTGCGGACAAACCCTGTCTCCAGCAGATGGTGGAAGCCTACGAAGAAACCGGTGGGAACATCGTCGCGGCGATGGAAGTCCCCGATGAGCAAACCTCGTCATACGGTATGCTGGATATCAAGGATGATATGGGCAAAATCGTTTCGACCAAGGGTATGGTTGAAAAACCAACCCTTGGAGAGTCGCCATCCAATCTGGCGGTTATTGGCCGCTATATTCTGACACCGACTGTTCTTCAGAAACTCAACAAAAAGAAGACCGGCGCGGGTGGCGAGATCCAATTGACCGACGCTATTGCTGATGCGCGCCAGGAGGGCGAAGAGGTTTATGGCTATCGCTTTGATGGTCGCCGTTTTGATTGTGGGTCCAAGTCTGGTTTCCTTCAAGCCACCGTGGCCTTTGCGCTGGATCGACCGGAACTCCGCGATGATTTGTGGGGCTTCCTCAGCGAAATGGTCAACGCGGCGAAAGCGGCTGAATAACCAGCTTTCGGGGGACTGAACGTGACACATGTCCTGGTCACCGGTGGGGCCGGATACATCGGATCACACGCTTGCAAAGCTCTGAAGGCAGCAGGGTATATTCCTATTACATACGACAACCTCTGCACCGGCTGGGCCGATGCGGTGAAGTTTGGCCCTTTTGAGCAAGGAGACCTCAGGGATCGAGCACGTCTTGATGAGGTATTTTCGGCTTATACTCCAGTAGCAATTTTGCACTTTGGCGCTCTTAGCCAAGTTGGCGAAAGCATGCAAAACCCGGGCTTGTACTGGGACAACAACGTCTCCGGGTCACTTACACTTTGTCAGGCTGCCCTTGCTGCGGGATGTAAGAATATTGTGTTTTCGTCCACCTGTGCCACTTATGGGGACCACGACAATGTGGTTCTAGATGAGGCCACTGCTCAACATCCGATCAATGCCTATGGCGCCAGCAAACGTGCCATTGAAGACATGTTGCAGAACTTTGAAGAGTCACACGGCCTAAAGCATGTGATCTTCCGCTATTTTAACGTGGCTGGTGCTGACCCGGATTCTGAAGTTGGTGAATTCCATCAGCCCGAGACGCATCTTGTGCCGCTTATTCTGGATGCGATTTCTGGAAAGCGGGATACCTTGACGGTGTTTGGGACCGATTATGACACGCCCGATGGCACATGTATCAGGGACTATGTCCATGTCACGGACCTTGTTGATGCGCATGTGCTCGGGTTGAAGTGGTTGGAATCTGGAAAATCCAGCCGTGTGTTCAACCTTGGCACTGGCACAGGGTTTTCTGTCAGAGAAGTTATTGATCAGGCAAAGAAAACCACAGGTCGTGATGTGCCGGTTGTATTTGGCGACAGGCGGCCGGGCGATTGTACAAAGCTGGTTTCAGGGTCTGCGCGCGCCGAGACCGAGCTTGGTTGGAATTCCAAAAGATCAACGCTTGATCAGATGATTTCTGACGCCTGGCGGTGGCATCAAACTGGACATTACGAAAAATAAACCTGATTTTCATGCAGAGGCACTAAATCGGGCGATCTATGAGCGTGCTGTCGGAAGCAGTATTTGCCTACAGGCTGCGGTGGAAACGCCGTAGATTGCTCTTCCGTGCTCTGCGCAAGCGTCGACAGCTCTGTCCGGTTGTTAACCGCGCCTCACAAATTTCAGCGCAGGATATTCTTTTGTTTTCGACGGTGCGCAATGAAGCCTTGCGATTGCCGTTCTTTCTTGAGCATTACCGTAAGCTGGGCGTTCGGCATTTTCTGATGGTCGACAATGCCAGCGACGACGGAACAGCAGAATTCCTGAAACAACAAGACGATGTTTCGCTTTGGCGCACGACCAAGAGTTATCGTCTTTCCCGATTTGGTGTCGATTGGGTGACGTGGCTTCAAATTAAATATGGCCACGGTCATTGGTGTTTGTCCGTCGATGCAGATGAAATTCTGATTTATCCGCACTACCAGACGCGAAACTTACCCGCCTTGACAGGCTGGCTAGATCAGCATGGCCACGAGTCATTTGGTGCTTTGATGTTGGATATGTATCCAAAGGGTCCGGTTGGGGACGCCGCGTATAAACCAGGGGAAAATCCTTTTAATACAATGAGCTGGTTTGATTCTGGCAACTATGTGATGCAGAAGAAGAGCGACCTACAAAACCTTTGGATTCAAGGTGGTGTCCGTGCGCGGCTGTTCTTCAAGAACCGACCCAAACGTGCTCCTACTTTGGGAAAGATTCCATTGGTCAAATGGAACCGAAGATACGCGTATGTAAGTTCTGCACATTCGCTTTTGCCTAGGCGCCTTAATCAGGTTTACGACGCTGACGGAGGAGAGCGCACATCTGGGATTCTGCTGCACTCGAAATTTCTCAATTCCGTTGTCACGCGATCTTCTGAGGAAAAGCAGCGCGCGGAGCATTTTGCCAATTCCAGTCTCTATGATGATTACTATGACGCGCTGAGCGAAAATCCGACACTATGGTGTGAGACGTCGAGTCAACTGATTGGCTGGCGTCAGCTTGAAGCCATGGGGTTGATGTCAAAAGGAAATTGGGTGTGAGCTTGGTTTGGGAGTTTACCTGTTTTCCGCGATCACCTAAGGTGGAGCTTACGAGTAGAAGCAGGCAACTTTGCGCCGAAACACGTGTCAAAATCCTGCAAAAAGGATGCGTTAAGCATCAGGTAATAAGGTATGGCTTTAAAATGATGCCTGCCGCGAGGGTTTGATCGTTGAGTTTGTTGCAGTCATACGTGATGCGACTGCGCAGGAAGCGCCACCAAGTGCGTGCGTTTCGGAAACATTTTGCTCTCAAGCCCGTCGTGAACCGTACCGGAAAAATTCGACCGGGCGACATTCTTCTGTTTTCGACAATGCGGGATGAGTATGTCCGCCTTCCCTATTTTCTTAAGTACTACCGAAACCTTGGTGTTTCTCATTTCCTGATTGTTGACAACGACAGCAGTGATGGCGGGAGGGAGTATCTTGCCAACCAAAGTGACGTTTCAATTTGGACAACTAAGGCGAGCTACAAGAATTCAAAATTTGGCGTCGACTGGCTCAACTGGCTTCAAGGAAAATATGGACATGGGCACTGGACGCTTGTGGTCGATCCGGATGAGTTGTTCATCTATCCTTTCTGCGATACACGGCCGATCCGTGCCTTGACGGACTGGCTTGATGTCAGCCAGGTGCGTTCCTTCGGAGCCATGCTATTGGACATGTATCCCAAGGGCCGCATTGATGCAGTGCCTTATTTGTCGGGCCAAGACCCAGTTGAAATCGCAAGCTGGTTTGATCCTGGGAATTATGTGATTGAGAAGAACAAACGCTATGGGAACCTTTGGATTCAAGGCGGCCCGCGCAGTCGAATGTTCTTTACTGATAAACCCACAAAGGCACCGGCGCTAAACAAAACACCTTTGGTGAAGTGGGACAAGCGCTACACCTATATCAGTTCAACCCATATGCTTTTGCCGCGCGGACTTAACCTGACCTATGATGAATGGGGTGGGGAAAAAGCCAGCGGCATCCTGTTGCACGTGAAGTTTCTAAGCACTTTTGCGGCCAAAGCCGAAGAGGAACTGAGGCGTAAACAGCACTATCAAGGTAGTGTCGAATATAAAGCTTACGTCGACTCTGTGCAGGAAAATCCAGACCTTTGGTGCAAATGGTCGGAAAAATATATAAACTGGAGGCAACTTGAGATCCTCGGACTAATGTCGAAGGGGAACTGGGCATGAGGAAGAGCAGCGGATGAGCGTCGGCATTATCATGCTGGTTCACACGGCGTTTGATCGTGCTGACCAGGTGGCGCGCCATTGGTCTGCCGCTGGCTGTCCGATTGTTGTTCATGTAGACAAAAATGTGCTTTCCGAGCCGTATAATGGCTTTGTCGAAGCTTTGTCTGACTTGCCGAACGTGCGGTTTTCCAAAAGACATCGATGTGAATGGGGTACATGGGGGTTGGTTGCGGCGACACAAAGCGCATCCCGGATGATGTTGGATGAATTCGCGCATGTGCGTCATGTTTATCTCGCCTCCGGGTCGTGCCTTCCACTGCGGCCTGTTCAGGAACTGATCGACTACCTTGCCGAGCGACCGCAAACGGATTTCATCGAGTCCGCCACAACATCTGATGTGCCTTGGACAATTGGCGGGTTTGACAAAGAGCGCTTTACGCTTAGCTTCCCGTTCTCATGGCGCAAAAACAGGTTCATGTTTGACAAATACGTCGCGCTTCAAAGGCTGGCCAGGTATCGCAGGCGTATTCCAAACGGAATTGTCCCGCATATGGGAAGTCAATGGTGGTGTCTAACACGACAGACGTTGTCTGCAATCCTCGATGATCCAGATCGATCTGTATATGACCGATATTTCAGCAAGGTCTGGATTCCAGACGAAAGTTATTTTCAAACGCTGTCCCGGCTCTATTCACGTCAGATAGAAAGCCGGTCTCTGACGCTTTCCAAGTTCGATTATCAAGGTAAGCCGCATATCTTTTATGATGATCATCTGCAGCTTTTGCGAAGGTCGGATTGTTTTGTGGCGCGCAAGATCTGGCCTTTTGCAAATCGTCTATACGATGCTTTTCTTGTTGACCCGGCAGGCGCAATGAAACGCACTGAGCCCAATCCTGGTAAAATTGATAGAATTTTTGCCAAGGCGGTTGAACGCCGCACACGTGGGCGACGCGGTCTTTTCATGCAAAGCCGGTTCCCGGTTGAAGGTCGTGAAAACGGGCTGACCTGTGCGCAGTATTCCGTCTTTCAAGGGTTCAGTGATCTGTTTGAGAATTTTGAACCCTGGCTTACAAAAGTTACAGGCACGAGGGTTCACGGCCATCTGTTTGCGCCGGAGCGGGCCGAGTTCTCAGATAACCAAACGGTGATGAATGGCGCCCTGAGCGACAGCGCCACTTTGCGCGACTACAATCCGCGCGCGTTTCTTTCCAGTCTGATTTGGAATACGCGTGGAGAGCGGCAGTGTTTTCAAATAGGTCCGCGGGATGAGATCAAAGACATTGAGTGGGATATCGCAAAGGACCCCAATGCGCAGATATCGGTGATTTCCGGTGCCTGGGCCGTCACCTTATTCAAGTCGAACAAAAACTTCTCGGATATTCGTCAAGAAGCCGCGCGGTTGCAGAAAATAGAGAGTAAACATCTTGATGTCCTGAGATCCCCTTGGGCCAAAGCGCGTGTGCGAATTTGGACAATGGCAGAATTCATCGAAGCGCCGATGGAGCCGCTCCAGACGATCATCGATGAGATCGGCAAACAAACGCAGTTTGGACTGGCGGAGGTGCCCAAAATGTCTGATCTGACGGGGTTTGGGCAGTTTCTACAGAATCTGAAGAACCAGGGCATGCACCCCTATCTCATGGGGGATTTCCCGGTTGAGCATCGTTTGCATGAGCCGAACCAAGACAAACCGAAACCCTATCTGGTGCGATAGGGTTCATGGAAAGACGGTTTGACTATTTTGTTTTGTTTGCCGAGATGCGCACCGGGTCGAATTTTCTAGAAGCAAACATCAATGCTTTCGATGGGTTTGAATGTTTTGGGGAGGCGTTCAATCCGCATTTCATTGGGTATCCCAACAAAACCGAAATCGCGGGTGTCACACGCGCCACCAGAGATGCTGACCCTCAGCGTTTGATCGATGCAATCAAGAATAGACCTTCTGGTATCGGTGGATTTCGGTACTTCAACGATCATGATCCAAGGATATTGGACACGGTGTTGAACGACACGCGATGTGCCAAGATTATACTGACTCGTAATCCATTGGACAGCTATGTTTCATGGAAGATTGCACAGGCTACGGGGCAATGGAAACTAACCAACGTCAAACGCCGCAAGGATAGCCGTATTCGATTTAACAGTGCAGAGTTCGAAGCGTATGTAACCCAAACACAAGAGTTTCAGGTTCTGTTGCTGAACCGTCTGCAGAAGACGGGACAAACGGCATTTTATCTTGCCTATGAAGACTTACAGGATCTCAAGGTGATCAATGGCCTCGCGCGGTTTTTGGGAAGCGAAGAACAACTAGAAGAGCTCGATAAAGGACTTAAAAAGCAAAACCCGAGCACGCTGAATGACAAAGTTTCAAATGTTCAGGAGATGGAGAAAGCCATCGCTGCACTTGATCGTTTCAACCTGCATCGGACGCCCAGCTTTGAGCCGCGCCGCGGTCCTGCTGCGCCGAGTTTTGTCACCTGTGCAACCACGCCTCTAATCTACCTGCCTATTCGGTCTGGGCCTGAAACGACTGTGCTGCCGTGGATGGCGGAAATCGAAGGCGGTGCGATTGGAGATTTGCAGACAGGTCTAAATCAGAAGTCTCTACGTCAGTGGAAACGTAAAAACAGTGGCCATCGGAGCTTTGCTGTTCTTCGACATCCAGTGGCGCGTGCGCATCATGCCTTTTGCACCAAGATATTGCAGACAGGACCAGGGACATTCGAGGGCATACGCAAAATCCTGCGAAATTCGTTTAAGGTTCCTTTGCCAGGCAAATTTCCGTCGGATGACTATAGGCTGATAGAACATCGCGACGCATTTCTTGGGTTTCTGGAATTTTTGACCGCAAACTTGGCAGGTCAAACTGCTATTCGTGTTGATGCCCATTGGGCCACGCAGTCGGCGGTCCTTCAAGGCATGTCTCAGTTCATTGTACCAGACCATGTCTTTCGCGAGGATCGTTTGGAAGAGGACTTGCCCGCACTTGCCGCGCAGGTAGGGGTTCAGAATCCGCCAAATTTACGAACTACAGACGAAAACCTGCCCTTTGATCTTTCCGACATCTATGACGACAAGATCGAACAGCGTATCGCGCAGATTTATCAGCGTGACTATATGATGTTCGGATTTGACGCCTGGAAAACCAACTAGACGTCAGGCGGCCTGAACCGACTGTGATTCCGTGATGATCGCATAAAGTGTCGCCGGATCATTGTTGGCGCGTAGTTTGGCGCAAACGGAGGTGTCGCGCAGGGTTCTGGATACCAGAGCAAGCGCTTTGAGGTGCTCAACGCCTGCATCTTTTGGTGCAAAAAGAGCAAAAACCAGATCCACAGGTTGACGATCAACAGAGGAAAAATCGATTGGTGTATCAAGAAGCACCACGGCACCTACGACCTTGTCTGTTCCGTCAAGCCGCGCATGCGGCAGAGCCACACCATGGCCCACACCGGTTGGACCGAGAGCTTCACGTTCCAAAAGTGCCTCAACCGCTTTGGCGTGATCCAGGTCGTATGCTGTTTCGGCGATTATGCCAAGCTCGTGCAAGAGACGTTTTTTACTCGAAACCGAGGAAAATACCCGAATCGCCTCTGGTTTGAGGATTTCAGAAAATTGCATCTGATTTTGCTCCAAAGCGCAGGATCGCTTGCCTGCTGCTAACTTGGTTTACGGATCGATCCACCCAATGTTGCCGTCATCTCTGCGATATACGACGTTCAATCCATCGTTGCCTTCGTTTCTGAACACTAGAACTGGCGCACCGGCCAACTCCATCTGCATGACAGCCTCGCCTACGGAAAGAGAGGGAATTTGCGTTTCCATTTCAGCCACGATGATCGGCTGAAGCGTATCCGGTTCCGATTCTTCTCCGTTACTATCGGAAGCGAGGATATATGCGGAAGCTTCCGAAAGTTCAACCGGTTCCGAACGCTGTCTGTGATGATCTTTCAATCTGCGTTTGTAGCGGCGAAGTTGTTTTTCCATTTTTTCGCTGCACTGGTCAAAAGCAGCATAAATTTCATGCGCGTGTGCCTTGGCTTGCGCGGTAAGCCCTGTTGAAAGGTGAATTGTCGCTTCACACACAAATTCAGCTGCGCTCTTGGAAAAGATGACATTCGCATCGGTCGGCCGCTCGGCATATTTTTCGACAACAGAGTTCAATTCGTTTTCAACATGTGTCTGTAATGCGCTTCCAATGTCGATTTGTTTTCCACTGATCTGATAGCGCATAGAATATCCTCCAAAAGGCCGAGAGAGCATTAAGCGGACAACAGGTCCGGCTGTTCGAAGCTCTGGTCGGAAAATTTGACCCATCGGTTTGCTTGATCGAAGTTGGTCCGGTGACACCAGAATGACTCAGCTATCAATGCAAAGACCGCATAAGGCATGACTTTATTTGAGGCTTTTTGGGGGTCATTTGTCAATGAGGTTGGAGCTAACTTGCATGCTTTTTAGATTTCAATTTCGTCAAGAAATCCGAAAATTATCACCAAGATAGACGCGTCGGACGTTCTCGTTGGAAACCACTTCATC
>JBCAZO010000023.1:0-14064 GCA_038532975.1 Pseudomonadota bacterium | reverse complement strand
CCTCCTCGGCTGCGTCTTCGGTGTCGAGTGCATTGGCAATTAGCGCTTCCAGCTCCTGACGTTGCCGCGCGATGTCCGCTGCAGCGGCTTCCAATTCTCGCTCATAAGCTGCGACAGCCTCTTCAGATGCGCCTTCGGTAACAGGGCGTTTTTCCAAAGTGGTGAGCCGCGTGTCGATGCCGTTCAGAGTGGTCTCGGTGCTTTCAAGACGTGTCAAAAGATCGTTCACAGACGACTGAATTTCACCCAACCGACCTTCAACCGCCGACATATCGGGTGCACCAAGGCCGTCCACTTGCTGTGTCAGCGCGCTCATGGTTTCACTTTGTTCGCTTACAGATGTTTCGATCTGTTGGATTTGCTCGGACAGGGCGGCGGCTTCGGGATCGGGTTTTTGCGCAAGTCCGAAAAATGCTGCTGCAAAACCAATCGCTCCAGCGGCGACACCACCAAGCGCCATAGGTAAGAATGAACTCTCGGTCTCTTGCGTTGCAGGGCTTGTCGATTGCTCGGAATGATCGTTTGACTTTGGCTCTTCTACCGTATCGCTCTCGAGGCTCGTTTTGGGTGTATCTTTTTCAACTTCATCGGGAGAGTCTGTCTCGGTCTCGGTCTCGGTATTTTCGGATTCGGTTTTATCAGTATCTGTAGTGGTTTCCTGCGCCGCGCCATCATCACCGGTTGACGGCTCTTCGGATGCTTCGGGCACGTCTTGTTGTGTCGATTGTTCGTCTAACAAATCCTCGGCTGCCGGTTTTGTCGATCTGGACGTTTTTTTCTTCGCCACGTCAGCAGCCTTTCTCGAATCTCAAGGTGTTAATGCCCTTAGTGACATTACTGCGCAGAGGATTTGCCCTCAAGGCGGTTGGCAGAGGTCCAAAGTTGTTCGACAACATCGAGCATGGCGCCTGCCGAGGGGTTCTGAGCTGTCGATAGCATCGCCACATTATCCTCCGGCACTTCACGTGCCACATTTTTACTCATCGCTCCTACAAATAGGCGTGCACGCCATGTTTGATTATCAAAAAACAATTTAGCGCTGCGCGGGGAAAATAAAGGAAGGATAACCCCTGATGCAGTCGCAAGGGTAGTTTTAGCTTCCTCTGTCAGGTGCGTCTCGCGTTGATCATAAACAATACTTTGGCGGAACTCTGCACCCGTTTGCGCGAGCGCCTCCGCAAAATCAAACGCGATATGGTTTCCTCGAAGGTAGAGAATTGGCCCTGCCGGACGATTTTTCAGAAGGGTGTCTGCAAGCGACTGAGCTGACCCTTCTCCCTCAATCGGCTCAAACCCAACCATACGTGCCGCGTCGCCTGTGGCAGATCCAACGACATAGCATGTGAAATGCCGTTCTTTTGTCAGGGCCGTGAATGCGTGAACAGCATGTGCAGATGTAAAAACAAGTGTTTGAACATCCTCGGTCATAACCTTGGGTGAAAGGTGGTGGATTTCGATCAAAGGAGAGAGGATGAGCGGGACATCTGGCCCTATCCTGGCCCGTAACAAATCTGCAAATTCATTTGCAGATTTTAACGGCCGGGTGATCAGGATCTTCACGGTCATTGCCGGTCCAGAGTTGTTTGAACACCCATCAGGTGATACCTGCCCCAGAGCCTCGGCGCAACGGACATGAATATGACAAACGCTCTCACCATGCTTGGAATCGAAAGCAGTTGTGATGACACAGCCGCAGCGGTTGTGCGACTGCACGATGTTGGTGCTGATATTTTGTCATCTATTGTGAAAGGGCAGAACGATCTACATGCGGCCTATGGAGGTGTTGTTCCAGAAATCGCTGCGCGAGCACATGTCGAAAAACTCGACACATGTATTGAAGAGGCTTTGACCGACGCACAGCTATCCCTCAGTGGTATTGACGCTATTGCCGTTACAGCAGGACCCGGTCTTATTGGCGGTGTTCTGTCCGGCGTGATGTGTGCCAAGGGCATCTCCGCAGCTGCTGGAATTCCGCTGGTCGGAGTCAATCATCTGGCCGGTCATGCACTAACCCCGCGCCTGACAGACCACATTGCCTATCCGTATATGATGCTCTTGGTTTCTGGGGGTCATTGTCAGCTATTGCTCGTCAATGATTGCCAGAACTTCAAGCGTCTTGGAGGCACAATCGACGATGCCCCGGGAGAAGCTTTCGACAAGACTGCGCGGATTCTTGGATTGCCACAGCCAGGGGGACCGTCGGTTGAACGCGAAGCGGCTAAAGGGGAGGCGACGCGGTTTGCCTTTCCCCGACCTTTGCTCGACAGACCTGGCTGCGACATGTCCTTTTCCGGATTGAAGACCGCTGTGATCCGGGCGCGGGATACAGTTGTTGCCGACAAGGGCGGCCTGACGGAACAGGATCGTGCGGATCTGTGTGCTGGATTCCAGGACGCTGTTGCAGACGTACTGGCCGAAAAAACGCTGCGTGCTTTGCAGGAGGTTAGGGCAGAGCTTGGTGTAAATCTGGTTCTTGCTGTTGCGGGTGGTGTTGCCTCTAATGCGTGCATTCGGGCCAAGTTGGAAACTGTTTCAAGCGCGTTTGGAGCGACATTCCTGGCACCGCCACTTTCGCTTTGCACGGATAATGCAGCGATGATTGCCTATGCTGGTGGGGAACAGTTTAAAGTGGGTCGGATCGACGACATGTCGCTGAGCGCGCGGCCACGTTGGCCGTTGGATACGAGCAGTGTCACGTTGTTGGGCAGTGGTAAGAAAGGTGCGAAGGCATGATCTATGTGCTGGGCGCAGGGGCATATGGCACAGCATTGGCCGTTTCTTTGGCGCAAAACGGACCGGTTACGCTTTGGCTCCGGGATGAGGCACAGGCGTACGAATTCCAGAAGAGCCGCGAAAATCGCAAGCGTCTGCCGGGTGTTAGACTATCTGACAATTTGACTGTGACCTCAGCTATGCCTGCACCGAAAGACAGCGAGCTGACACTTCTTGCGGTGCCGACACAGAAGCTGCGAGGTTTTCTGGAGTCGCATGCGTTAGAGCTTGGCGGCGGACCATTGATTGCCTGTTGCAAGGGAATGGAGCTTGGAACCGGTCTGAGCCCGACGCAGGTGATCTCGGGGCTGCGGCCAAAGGGCATCTATGCGATCCTGACAGGACCCTCATTTGCGGCGGATGTGGCGCGAGGATTGCCAACGGCCTTGACCCTTGCCTGTGCGGATACAGGGGCGGGTATAGGCATGCAGGCACAGCTCACCACCCCAAACATTCGGGTCTATCGCACCACCGATGTCATTGGTGCAGAATTTGGTGGTGCATTGAAAAACGTGATGGCCATTGGGTGTGGTGCGGTTATCGGCGCGGGGCTGGGTGAAAGTGCGCGCTCAGCGCTCATGACGCGAGGGTTTGCCGAAATCGTGCGTGTTGCCACATCCCATGGGGCACAGCGGGACACGTTGTCTGGCCTTTCGGGATTTGGTGATCTCGTTCTCACCTGCACGTCTGTGCAGTCGAGAAATTACATGTATGGGCAAAGCCTCGGTCGTGGTGATGCCTTTGATGAGGCTGTTACTGTCGAGGGCGCTGCAACAGCCCGTGCCATGACTCAGCTTGCCCAACAACAGGGTCTTGACTTGCCCGTAACTGCCGCTGTTTGCGGGCTGGTTGAAGGCAAATTGAACGTTCGCGACGCTATGGATATGCTGTTGTCCAGGCCATTGAAGGAAGAATGAATGCTGGTAGCCCTTATTGCCCGTGACAAGCCTGGCGCGCTCCAAACTCGTTTGGACAATCGCGACGCGCATATTGCTTATCTGAAATCCACCAATGTGGTGTCGCAGGCGGGTCCGCTTTTGGATGCCAATGAAGACATGATTGGGTCTTTGATTGTGCTGGACGTCGAGGATATGGCGGATGCGGAAACCTGGGCCGCATCTGATCCATATGCGCTGGCTGGATTATTCCAAAGCGTTGAGCTCATCCCCTGGAAGAAGGTGATCTGATCCATGCGGTATTGGCTCTTCAAATCCGAACCTTCAACCTGGAGCTGGGATCAGCAAGTCGCCAAAGCCGATGACGGCGAAGAGTGGGATGGTGTGCGCAATTACCAGGCGCGCAATTTCATGCGAGAGATGAAAGTTGGTGACAGAGGGTTCTTTTACCATAGTCAGACCGAGAAAGCCGTGGTTGGCGTTGTTGAAGTGATCGCTGAGGCGCATCCGGACAGCACAACAGATGATGACAGATGGGAGTGCGTAGATATCAAAGCGCTCAGGCCAGTTGAGACGCCGGTGACTTTGGAGATGATCAAGGCCGATCCAAGGTTGGATGACATGGTTCTTGTAAAGAATTCCCGGCTGTCTGTGCAGCCTGTAACCCCCGAAGAATGGAAAGTTGTTTGCGGGCTGGGTGGCATTTCACCCTAGCGCGCAGGGCCGGACTAAGCGACACTTGCTCTCACAAAATCAAGGAGGGACAAGATGGAGATCGTTAACGTAATTGCTGCGGCTATTGCCAGTTATGCGTTTGGCACCGTTTGGTACATGACTCTGGCCAATCCCTGGATGGAAGCAGCTGGTGTTGCCAAAAGCCCTGATGGACGCCCCGAGAATAGCAGTAACCCGCTTCCCTACATCCTGGCATTTGTTGCCGCGCTTTTGGTCGCGGGGATGATGCGGCATATTTTTGAGTTGAGCAGCATCGATACAATCGGAAAAGGGTTTGTATCGGGTCTGGGAATTGGCCTGTTTTTGGCAAGCCCATGGATCATGATCAACAATGCCTTTGCAGGTCGCCCCTTCCGGCTCATGCTGATTGACGGCGGCTATGCCACATTTGGATGCGCCATCATCGGTTTGGTTTTGACACTCTTCTAAGCGTCATAAACTCTGAAAACAAAAAGGAGGATGTCAGTTGGGAAAACCGACACCCTCCTTCTGCCCCACGTGCTCCCTACACACCACACGTGACTAAGAATTGGTCTCGGCCTACTGACCTTGCTGCACCCTTATATACGTCTGTTGCGCAATTTCCAAAGACATAGTTCAACTAATTATTTTCAAATTTACAATAACTTAGCTGGGTAAGATGCACACCCTAAGCTTATATCTTAAACCCTCGGTAATCTTCGTTTGCTAAGCGTTTCCTTGGGTGTGAGAAATAGGTGGTGAAATGAGTGGGTCCGGCGAAAACGCTGCGCCAATCATCATCAAAAGAAAAAAGGTTATTGGCGGCGACGGGCATCATGGGGGTGCATGGAAAGTCGCTTACGCTGACTTCGTGACCGCCATGATGGCGTTTTTTCTTTTGATGTGGCTTCTGAATGCGACAACGGAAAAGCAAAGAAAAGGTATTGCGGATTACTTTAGTCCGACAGTGCCGATCAGTCGTGTGTCTGGCGGCGGTGATGGTGACTTTGGAGGGGAAAGCGTGTTCTCTGAGGTTGTCCTTCCGCAAAATGGCACGGGCGCGACGCATATGCGCCCCACTGAATCCAATCAGGCACGAGGGGAAATGGGCGTGAATGACGAAGGATCAAATAATGATAAGGCGGACGCAAATCAGCAAGATGCGCTAATGCAGGCCAAAGAAAATATCGAGGACATACTGGCTGGCAAAAGTGGCGAGAGCTCTGTTTCGAAAGATACACGTCGGCATATCGTCACGCGTGTCACAGATGAGGGACTGATCATAGAGTTGTTTGATCGTCAAGCCGCACCTTTGTTTGAGGGCGATACGGATCAGGAAACACAGCTACTCAAAGAAATCGTTGTGTTGATTTCGGCAGCCTCTCAGCTTGTGGAAAACGATATCGCTATTGAGGGTCATGTTCGCGCTGCGCCTGTTGTGCGCAGAGATAACCCGGTTTGGGATCTTTCCATTGCGCGCGCGGATCGCATACGTGAATTGCTGGAAGAGGCCAATGTGTCAACAGATAGAATGAGCCGTGTCACCGGACATGCGGATCGCGAACCAATTGTTTCGAATAAAATGTCGATCCGCAACAACCGCCTCGAAGTTATCCTCTTGCGCAACTAAAATCTGGTCCAGCGCATCGTGTTCCATACTGAAAAGGGAAGTATGACGAATTTTATCTGTTAGCGCGCTGTTAAACCTCGCGTCTTAAACCGCGTCCAAATGGTAATTGGTACAGCAGAAAGGCGTATCCATGACAATTTCTTCCGCTTTGAACGCAAGTGTTGCAGGCCTAGGCGCAAATGCAACCAGGCTCGCAGCAATTTCCGACAACATCGCGAACTCTGCGACTTACGGGTACAAAAGGGTCGAAGCGGATTTTCAATCTATGGTTATTTCATCCAGCGGTGGCAGCTACTCTGCTGGCGGTGTTCGGTCAAGCACGCAACGACTCATTGATGAAAGCGGGTCGCTTGTCTCGACATCGAACGCGACCGACCTGGCTGTTCGTGGTCGTGGCATGCTGCCCGTCGCGCTCTCAAGTGAGGTCGAGGTTTCGAATGGCGGCCATCAGATGTTTCTGACCACAACTGGGTCGTTTCGCACGGATGCGGATGGTCGACTTGTAACGGAATCAGGTTTGGTTCTTTTGGGTTGGCCTGCAAACCCTGATGGTACGGTTCCGGAGTTTCCGCGCGATACCAGCGATGGATTGCAACCCGTACAGATCAATGTGAATCAGCTGACTGGAGAACCGACGACGCGGCTTGATCTTGGTGTAAACCTTCCGGCGACCGAAACGGAGGCCACTGCGCCCGGTGATCCACAGCAGCTATCCATCGAATACTATGACAATCTTGGGAAGTCAGAAAACATTCTGATCCAATTCACACCGACCATTCCGGCAACAGGATCTAGCAACCAATGGACTATGACCCTGACTGACTCCGCGCAAGCGGGAGCTGTTATTGGAGAGTATGTCTTGACGTTTGATGACTCTCGAACTTCGGGTGGCACATTGCAGAACGTGGCGACCACATCTGGCGGAACATATAACGCAACCGATGGCACCGTCCTCGTCAATGTTGATGGTGGTCCGATGGAAATCAACATCGGCAACCTGGGTGCATCAAACGGGCTTACGCAGCTGTCTGATAGTTTTGCGCCGCTTTCAATTTCCAAAGATGGTTCGCCGGTTGGCAATATGATCGCGGCTGAGGTTGATGAAAACGGGTTTGTCCATGCCTCTTTTGATACTGGTATCACACGGATTATCTATCAGGTGCCTTTGGTTGACTTACCGAACCCCAACGGCATGGTCGCGATGGACCAGCAGACATATCTTCCCTCTCCAGACAGCGGGTCCTTTTTCCTCTGGGACGCAGGCGATGGCCCAACCGGTGATGTGGTGTCATTTGCCAGAGAGGAATCAGCTACAGATGTGGCCGGGGAACTTACCGATATGATCCAGACACAGCGCGCGTATTCCTCCAACGCCAAGGTCATACAGACTGTGGATGAGATGCTGCAGGAAACAACGAACATTAAGCGTTGATTTCGTGAGTGAAGCCCACATCAATACGGAGGTGCAGGGATGAGTATTTCATCTGCGTTGTCCAACGCATTGTCTGGTCTCGCCGCAAGCTCTCGATCCGCTGGGGTAGTGTCAAACAACCTCGCCAACATCCTCACAGAAGGATACGCGCCCCGCGGTATTGAGCTTACAACACGCAGTGACGGACACGGCGGTGGCGTATCGATTGGATCTGTTACGCGCAACGTTGATGCCGTTCTGCTTAGCGAAAGGCGTCTTGCCGACAGCAGCATGGCGCATCAAGCTCCCCTTGTGGATTTCGCAAAAAAGCTCGAAGCGGAAATCGGCATCCCTGGGCAAACCGGGTCGTTAAATGATCAATTTTCCAGGCTAGAGGCGGCATTTGTTTCCGCCAGTGCTACGCCAGAGGATGAAATTCGCCTATCGGAAGTTGCCTTGCGTGCGGGTCAGCTTGGGGAAAAACTCAACAGCATATCGAACCACATTCAAACAGAACGCGTTCGTGCTGATGAGGCAATTGCACAGGCCGTCGGTGTTATCAATACCAAGCTGGAACAGATTCAGAGTCTGAACGCGAAGATCGCAAACGCCAACAATGCAGGACATCCAAATGCATCCCTGCAAGACGAGCGGCAAAGCGCAATCGACACGCTCGCCGAATATGTCCCGGTACGCCTGACTTCAAGAAACAACGGGACTGTGGCCGTTTACACACCAGGTGGAGCTGTGTTGATTGATGGAAAGCCCGCAACGTTCTTGTTCTCGGCTTCAAACCTGATCGAGCCGCACATGACTATTGAGAACGGTCTGATATCCGGGTTGGAGATCAACGGCGTTACGGTTGCAGCATCGGGTGACCGAAGCCCGGTCTCAGGTGGCCGTCTCTCTGCTCTGTTCGAAGTTCGCGATGAATTGTCGGTTGCGGCCCAGTCGGAAGTTGATGCGATTGCCCGCAATCTGATTGAGCGCTTTCAGCAGCCAGGACTGGATCCGACGACCGCATCTACAGATCCAGGTCTGTTTACAGATGGCGGGGCGGTTTTTGCTGCGTCCAATGAAGTGGGGCTGGCGGGCCGGATTTCTCTCAATAACATTGTATTGCCAGACAAAGGTGGTGATCTGCGGCATCTACGCGACGGGTTGGGGGCCATGGTCGCAGGGCCAGCCGGAAATGGCAATTTGCTGAACGCGTTCAAGGATACGCTGACCGTAATAAACACAATGGCCTCAGGTGGACTGGGTGCCACGCAGCGATCCTTTGACGGCCATATCGCGTCTTTCGTGTCAAAGCTCTCGAATCAACGTCTGACCTTTGAGGAAAACCTGAGCTTTGCCACAGCACAACAAGCAAGCTTGGTTGAAATTGAACTTCAGAATGGCGTCGATTCCGATGCCGAGTTGCAGCGCCTTCTTCTGATCGAACAGGCTTATGGTGCAAATGCACGCATGATCCAGACCGTCGAGGACCTTCTTGATACATTGTTGAGGATATAGCCGTGGTTGATGTCACAATAGGAGATCTGAGCCGAAACTTTGTGCTGCGTCGCCAAAACACGTTTCTGAAGCAAAATCTGGAGCGTTTGACTCAGGAGCTGTCAAGCGGTCGCACGACAGATGTCGCTGGTCACCTGTCTGGGCGTCTGACACCCCTGGCAGATCTGGAACACGAGAGTATAATTCTAAAGAGCCAAGCTGTTGTGGTTACTGAGTTGCAGTCCCAAGCAAGCGTGATCCAAACTGCGCTCCAGAGCATCCAAGACCAAACAACCAGCCTCGCTGATAATCTTGCTGTCGCGTCGGTGTCGATTTCGGCCGTGAATGTCAGAGCATTGGCCGGTGAAGCCAAGTCCACACTGGGAAGTGTGATTTCATCGCTCAACACAAGCTACGCGGGCCGCGCGCTATTTTCAGGAACAGCGGTTGATGTGTCTCCGGTGGCAGACGCGGACACAATACGCACCGGTTTGACTGCCGTGATCACAGGGGCGACCACGGCCGCAGGTATTTTGGCAGCAGCAGATACCTATTTTGACACACCCGGTGGTGGGTTTGAGACAGATGTGTATTTGGGGGCAATGGAAAACATGTCGTCTATTTCTTTGGGTTCGGGAGATTCTGTTGCACTAGATATGCGTGCAGATGACCCAGTTTTCAAAACCAACCTTAAGACGGTTGCTCTTGCATCACTGTTAGAAGATTTGTCAGGAACTTTGGCTCCGACCGAGCAGCGGCAATTGGCGGAAAACCTGGCTGAGCTTGCGTTTTCCAACCAAAGCCAGATCACGGGGCTGCGTGCAGAATTGGGATATGCCGAACAACGCATTGATGCCGCCGCCACGCGCACGGCAACAGAAACGCAAGCGGTGGATTTGGGCCGTGATGCGCTTTTGAATGTCGATCCGTTTCAAACAGCAACGGATTTAGAGGCTTTGCAAAATCAACTTGAGACCCTCTACACAATCACATCGCGGTCTTTCCGCCTTAGCTTGGTGAATTTCCTCTCATGACATCATTTTCCAAATTCATGGCTCTGGTCACACTATTATGCTGCGCGTTTGCGGTGAACTCAGCAGCGCTGGCTAGTCCGATACGGCTTAAGGATCTCGTTGAATTTGATGGTGTACGAGGCAATGATCTTGTCGGATACGGGCTTGTTGTTGGATTGAACGGTTCCGGGGACGGTATTCGCAATGCGCCCTTCACCGAAGAAATCATGTCGAACATTCTAGAACGGCTGGGTGTCAACGTAACAGGCGAACAGTTCCGCCCTAAAAACGTGGCAGCGGTTTTTGTCACAGCCAGCATTCCGCCATTTTCGCGCTCTGGTTCGCAGATCGACGTGACGGTATCAGCCATAGGTGACGCGAAGAGTCTATTGGGCGGAACACTGGTTATGACGCCGCTAAATGCAGCAGATGGCCAAATCTATGCAGTTGCCCAAGGAACAGTGATCGCAGGTGGTGCTGCCGCGGAAGGGGAGGCTGGGGCTGTCGTACAGGGCGTTCCAACCGCCGGTGTTATTCCTTCTGGAGCGCGCATAGAGCGGGAAATTGATTTTGAGCTTTCAGCCTTAAAAACCATGCGTTTGGCTCTACGAGAGCCTGATTTCACGACGGCGAGTCGGATTGAAAGCAGCATCAATGCCGAATTTGGGCGACCGGTTGCCTTGATGCTTGATCCAGGCACGGTCAGGATTGATGTCGAAGCGACCAATTCGCGGTCAACTGCACACGCTCTGAGCAGGATCGAAAACCTTCTTGTCGAGCCAGAGCGTCGTGCACGCGTGGTTGTTGATCAAAGATCAGGCACCATTGTGATGGGAGAAGATGTGAGGATATCTAGGGTCGCGGTTTCTCAAGGAAACCTGACGCTTCGTGTAGAAGAGTCCCCCTTGGTGGTTCAGCCCAATCCATTTTCCCAAGGTGAAACAGTGGTTGTGCCTCGCACAACCGCAGAAATCGAAGAAGAACCTGGAATTGGCCTGGCAGAGGTACGCCCGGGCACGTCCCTGTCCGAAGTGATTGCAGGGTTGAACGCATTGGGCGTTTCTCCGCGGGACATGATCGATATTCTCAAAAGCATCAAAGCTGCCGGTGCTTTGCATGCGGAGTTTGTTGTTCGGTGATCAAACAAGTCTCAAAATGTGACCTTAGCTATTTTGAGCGGATCTGTCGTTGGTTTCGGTATAGTCATAAATACGTTGGTGAATGTAATTCGTCAGAAAATTTTGGTGTTGTTGGCTGGGCGGATTGAGATCAAACGTGTCTGCTAAAAATATCCACGGACAAGGCCATCTGCGACCAAAGTCCACCCATCCGCAATCACGAAGAATGCCAACTTGAAGGGAAGTGACACAATGGCCGGCGGGACCATCATCATGCCCATGGACATCAGAACTGCCGCAACGACGAGGTCTATAATCAGAAACGGAAGAAACAAAAGAAAACCGACCTGAAAGGCGCGGGAAATTTCCGAAAGCATAAAGCTTGGGATCAGTAAGGATAGAGGTGCAGACGAGGTATCCGACACATCTTGGAACTCTGGTCTCAAGGAGGCCATTGCAAAGTAAGTGTCTTGATCAATCCGTGCGGCCATAAAAGCCCGGAATGGATCAAGCGCCAGGCGAATGCCCTCTTCGGTGGGCACTTTTTCTTGTAAGAGCGGCTCTATGCCAGCGGACCAGGCATCGCTAAACACGGGTTCCATTACGAAATACGTGAGAAACAAAGCAAGACTGATCAGAAGCATATTGGGTGGGGATTGCTGCAATCCGATGCCCTGTCTCAAAATAGCAAGCACAGTGACCATGAAAGGAAAACACGTGATCATGATTGCCAAACCGGGGGCAAGGCTTAGAACTGTGACAAGCACAAGAATCTGTATCGCTCTTGCCGAAATCGACTGATCTTCGCCAAGAGAAAAAGATAACTCCTGCGCAAATGCAGGCGTGACACTGCAAACGGAAATAAAACCAAGCGCCAGGATCCCAGCGCGGACCGAGGCTGTCATTCCAAACCGTCTTGGAGATCGGCAACTTCGGTTAGACGAACAGACAATTGGCCTAGGTTTTCGCCTTGCATTTCTTCCAATTCGCCGCGGGCGATCAGGCGTTCCCCAACATAAAGTTCAACGGCATCATCCACCCGCTTGTCCAATGGCAAGACGGTGTTTTTCCCCATCTTGAGTAAATCACGAATGAGGGGCCGTGCTTTTCCAACAGAAATGGTGATCTCGATTGGAACAGCGGAAAACGGGTTTCTGCTTTCGGCATCGCTACGGTTGGGTGTGTCTGGGTCATCTGCCATTAGGCAACATCCTTTGTTTTAACATCATGGGCGTTGGCCTCGAAGAATGTGTCGATCATCTCAGCGATCCCATCGATCACTGACTTGAAATCGAGTTCCTGCTCCGCAAGGGTACCAAAGCTTAAGTTTACCTGCCCGGTTTCGAACCGGGGGTCCTCCACGACAGAAATAGACAAGTCTGCGTAACTATTCAGAGCGGTTTGCAGCTCATTCACCTGTGCAGGTGCGCAGTGAATTTGAACTGGTTGGTGACTATGCGTTTTGAGCAGTTCATGCACAACTTCTTTGATTGTCGGAACCAGCGTTTTTTGTGCAATTTTGGGAAGTAACTTGCCAACGATTTGATCCAAAAGTGGCTGCACCTGAAACAGGACATCGCTTTGGCTTTCGTCGAGACTGCGCGACATCTCTTGTAGTGCAGCAATCAGGTCAGAAGACTGTGTCGCACTTGTCTCATTCCGCGCAGCATTGGAATCTTCCCAACCCGCCTGGTAGCCTTTCTCGAACGCCGCAAGCTTTTCTTCTTCCAAAGACACATCAGACATCTCCAGTATGCGACCCTTCGCAACCGTGCTGAAGTCTTCCAGGAAGCTAGACAAGGACATCACGCGCGTTCCTCTTCGCCTTCCAGCCAGTTTCGAAGGATTTCGACAGTCTCATCCTGCCGCTCACCGATCATCAGGCGCAGTCGCTCAACAGGGTCTTCGGTGTTGCTTTGAAGGGCAGGCAGGCTGTCACCACCTATGAAACCGCTCCCGTTATCTCCGGATGAGATTAGCGTCATGGATTCGGCAGATACGTCACCCGTATCAATCTCGCCAACCAGCGAAGGTGCACCTTCCAGATTGGTTTCAGGCAGGCTTTGCGCTGCGGCTTCAAGAAGAGGTGTATCGCTTGACGTAGGCCGCGACAAAAGTGGCCTGATGACAAACACGCCAAGTACCAACGCGACAAGACCAAGAATTGCGGATTTGATAAGCGCCATCCAATCCATGGCGAAATTCGAAATAAAGGAGCTTTGGGCGTCTGTGCCTTGAGTTGCGGCTAATTCAAACTGCATTGTTTTGAGAGTGATGACGTCCCCGCGCGCCTCATCAAATCCAACAGCAGACGCAACGAGTTCTTTCAGAGCAGAAAGTTCTTCTTCAGACCGATCCTGGAACTGTTCAACACCTTGCGCATCCGTTTCGAAGATGCCGTTCACCAAAACAGCTACCGTCAACCGTTTAATTGCGCCGGGAATGAGAGTTACCTGACGTTCCGTTTGTGAAACCTCGTAATTGATTCGTTCACGCGTTTCGCTGGTTTCGCTCGAAGAGGACTCTGCGCCACCCGCATCGCCATCGGGCAAATTTGAGGCAACCGTAACGCCCGACCCACCCTGATCAGCAGCGGTATTGGACACTTCTTCAGTATCAGTGCTGATCGCGACCCGGCTTTCAGGATCAATGACCGTCTCTCTAAGGGACTCACTCTTGGTGACGTTTTCTACACTGACTTCAACGACAGCATTTCCGGGACCAACGCGGGCCTCCAACATGCGTTGCACTCGGGTTCTGAGAAGCTCGGCTTTTTCGTCTGTTGAATTGGATTGCGAGTCATCAGCATGCCCAATCAGCCCACCATCACTGTCGATGACGGAAACATCTTCCGGCATGAGCCCCGGCACAGCCGATGCGATGAGAAATTTTAACGCACGAGCGTGTTGTCCCGATAGCCCTGCGCCGGTGGTTCGGATTTGGCACGACGTCGCAAATGTTTGACGCCGCATATTGGCGGGCAAAAGAGGGTGAACTAGCCAGGACAATTCTAACGCACCCAGCCGTGTCTTCC
>JBCAZO010000022.1:0-14665 GCA_038532975.1 Pseudomonadota bacterium | reverse complement strand
AAGCTCAATTTCGGCAATGTCGCTCCACCTTAGCGGCGCGGGCGCATAGTAACCGGACATCCCATGCGCGTCCAACCGCAGACCATGCGGCGTAAAGAGCGCAATACCCCCAATGTAAAAGGACAATGCTCCAAATACGGCGATAAGTCCCCAAAGGCCAAGCATCTCTGTTGAAAGCTCAAACCCAATAGCCAATACGAAAGGAAGAAGCATCAGCACAGGCAAGAAACATCCGCCCGCGATGAACCCCAATCGAGCGCGGTTCAGCGGCAGCCGTGTGACATCATCCGCCATCGCGCCAGCGGTTCACAATCGGATATCGCCGGTCCAGCCAGAAAGCGCGCTTAGACAATCGCGCGCCCGGTGCGGACTGAAAGCGTTTGTATTCAGAGATATAGAGCAGATGCTCGACCCGCTTGGCGTCCTCGCGCGTGTATCCTGCCGCCAGGCAGTCCTCAATTGAGCCGTCCTGATCTACAAGAATATCGAGAATGCCATCCAGTGTTGGGTAATCCGGCAGAGAGTCGCTGTCTTTTTGGTCTTCACGCAGTTCCGCGGAAGGCGGCTTTTGGATGATGTTGTCTGGAATTACTCTGCCAGATGGCCCCAGCATCCAATCCCGGTGATTGGTATTCCGCCAGCGGCAGATATCGAAAACACGTGTTTTGTAAAGATCCTTAATCGGATTGTAACCCCCCGACATATCGCCATAAATTGTGGCATAGCCAACAGCCACTTCGGACTTGTTACCAGTGGTCAATAGCATCTCGCCAAACTTGTTGCTCAGCGCCATAAGGAGCAATCCACGCAGTCGGGATTGAATGTTTTCCTCGGTTACACCCGGCTCAGTGCCTTCAAAAAGCGGAGCCAATGTGTTGGTGATGGCCGCACGACCCTCAGAAATCGGAACAAAATCGTACCTGCATCCAAGCGCCTCAGCGCACGCCTTGGCATCGTCAAGAGAAGATTGTGACGTGTATTCCGAGGGCAGCATCACACAGCGCACGTTTTGCGGCCCCAAGGCGTCGGCGGCAATCGTCGCCACAATGGCGCTATCGACTCCACCCGAGAGGCCCAAAAGCACCTTCTTGAACCCAGTTTTGCGCATATAGTCGCGCAGCGCCCAAACCATCGCGTGATAGTCCGTTTCCAATGTGTCCGGCAGTTTGGCCAGCGGTCCTTGCTCGACCCGCCATCCCTCATCACCGCGCGTCAGGTCAATATGAGCAATCTCTTCACGCAGCAAAGGCATCTGAAGCGCCAGCGCCCCACCGGGATTAAGCGCAAATGTCCCGCCATCAAAGATCTGATCGTCCTGACCACCCACGAGGTTAAGATAGATGAGCGGCAAGCCGGTCTCAATCACGCGTTTGACCATCAATTGATGGCGCACCTCCATCTTTCCGCGATAATATGGCGAGCCGTTGGGCACGAGCAAAAACTCCGCCCCCGTCTCGGCCAGGGTTTCAGGCACATCTTCGTGCCAGCTGTCTTCACAGATCGGGCTACCCACACGTACGTTTCCAACCGCATAGGGCCCACCCACCGGGGCGGCATCGTAAATACGCACTTCGTCGAAAACAGTCTCATTCGGCAAGTGATGCTTTAGTACACGCGTGACAGTCCGCCCACCTCGCAGGATGTGGTAAGCATTGTAGAGCTTATCATCCTCTGCCCAAGGCCCACCGATCGCCAATGTCGGCCCATCTGCACAAACCTTTGCCAATTCATCGATTTTCGCCATGGCCGCCTTATGAAAAGCCGGTTTCATGATCAGGTCTTGCGTGTTGTATCCCGTGACAAACATCTCGGGCAGAGCCACAAGATCAGCCTCAGCCTCTTTACCCTTTTGCCATGCCTGCTCAGCCAATGCGGCATTGCCATCCAGATCACCCACTGTTGGATTGAGCTGCGCAAGGGTTATGCGAAAACGATCTGCCATGCCGGGTGCACTCTGATACTACGGTGCTCTCTGATTTAGCAGAACGGTGCGCAAGGGAAAGCCGAAACCCCGAAAACCCGTTGTCAGCTTTGCAGGTGTCCTCTAAGTTCCCCACCACGCGCTCAGGGGGCTTCGGGGGCAGGTAATGCAGCACGCAAAAACTTCTTTGACAATTGGTGCCTTTGTGATCGGTGCCGCGATGGGTCTTGGTGGCCCTGTTTTCTCCCAATCCGGTACGGTTCAAACCAAGCAATATGACGATGGCGGCATTTACGAAGGCACGTTCCTGAATGGACTTCAGCATGGCACCGGCACCTACACCCTGCCCAACGGCTATGAATATTCCGGCGAATGGGTCGAAGGCGAAATTCTCGGCGAAGGTGTCGCACGCTTTCCAAATGGCTCTGTCTACGAGGGCCAGTTCGCCAAAGGCAAACCCGAGGGCCTCGGCAAGATCGTGTTCTCGGATGGCGGCACGTATGAAGGCACCTGGCAAGACGGCAAGATCAGCGGCGATGGCGTGGCGATCTATGCCAATGGCGTGCGTTATGAGGGCGGGTTTCGCAATGCCATGCACAATGGGCGTGGCAAGATGCTAAGCCCCGGTGGCTATATTTATGACGGCGATTGGGTCAACGGTGTCAAAGAAGGCCGCGCCAAGATCACCTACCCCGACGGAGCCATTTATGAAGGCGAGGTCAAGCGCGGGGCGCGTGACGGCCAGGGCAAACTCACCATGCCCGATGGTTTGGTTTATGAGGGCCTTTGGGCCGCAGGACAAATCAATGGCTCTGGCAAACTGATCCAACCCAACGGCGATGTGTACGAAGGACAACTTGTTGCAGGGCGTCGCGAGGGCACAGGCAAAGTCATTTACAACAACGGCGATGTCTACGAGGGGGATTTCGCAGATGATCGCCGCCATGGCCAAGGTGTCTTTACCGGCTCTGACGGCTATCGCTACACAGGCAGCTGGGTCGCTGGCAAAATCTCCGGACAAGGCGAAGTTGTCTATCCCGATGGGTCTGTTTATGTTGGTGAATTTCGCGATGACCTGGCCAATGGGCAAGGCAAAGTCACCTACCCCGATGGGGCCACCTATGAGGGTGAATGGTCTGGTGGCGTGATCGAAGGGCGTGGGAAATCCACCTATCCAAATGGTCTGATCTACGAGGGTGAATTCCTCAACGCCAAGAACCACGGCCAAGGCGTCATGACCTACCCTGACGGCTACCGCTACGAGGGCGAATGGCGGAACGGCCAACGTCATGGCCGGGGCAAAGCCACATATGCCGATGGCTCAGTCTATGAGGGCGAGTTTGTCGGCGGCCAGCGTCAGGGCATAGGAAAAATCGTTATGTCCGATGGGTTTACCTATGAAGGCGAGTGGCAAAACGGTGAGATCACAGGCCGCGGCGTTGCCACCTATACCAATGGCGATGTCTATGAGGGCATGTTCGCCAGCGGCAAACGTCAGGGCGAAGGCACCATGCGCTATGCAACGGGCGAACAAGCCTCCGGCACATGGTCTGATGGCGCGCTGGAGGCACAAACAACGTCTTCCGTTGGCGACGATGCACCTCAACCTGAGGCCGCGACTGGCTCCGAAGACAACGCAGACAGTTCTTCGAATTAGACGACATTACCATCATCCAGGCGCGACAAGACCCGCCTCGCACCCTTTAGAACCGCGTGTCGCCGCGCCTCGTCCATGCGGTCCCATGTGCGGTACATCTGCCCCATTCGGGGATTATTGGAAAACCGCTCGCGGTGCCGGATCAGAAAATCCCAGTAGAGAAGGTTGAACGGGCAAGCCTTGTCCCCGGTCTTTTCCTTCACAGAATAGGCGCAGGATTTGCAGTAGTCCGACATCCGGTCGATGTAGTTGCCTGAGCTGACATAGGGTTTGGACGCAATGATACCATCATCTGCAAACTGGCTCATACCCACCGTGTTCGGCGCCTCAACCCATTCAAATGCATCTGCATAGACCGACAAGTACCATTCATGCACCTGATGCGGGTCAATGCCAGCTATAAGCGCAAAATTCCCTGTCACCATAAGGCGTTGAATGTGATGGGCATAGGCTTCTTCAAGGGTTTGCTCGATCGCATGCGCCATGCAATTCATGTGTGTTTCGCCCCCCCAATACATCCAGGGCAAGTCGCGGATATGACCCAGCGCATTGCGTTTGGGATAGTCCGGGCCTTCGCGGAAATAAATGCCGCGCACATATTCGCGCCAACCGATGATTTGCCGGATGTAGCCTTCGGCAGCATTGATGGGCACGCGCCCGGCCTTCCATTCGTCCTCAACCCGCTGGCAAATCTCTAAAGGACCCAAAAGCCCGATGTTAAGATACGGCGATAAAACGGAATGATGCAGGAAACGGTCTCCTTGCAGCATCGCATCCTGAAAGTCCCCGAAACCCGCCAGAAGATGCATCGTGAAGTGATCAAGCGCCTTGAGCGCCTGCGCACGTGTCGTGGCAAACCAAAAAGGGCGCAATGACCCAAAATTCTCGCCAAATCGCTCTTCAACCATGTCAAGCACCTCACGTGTGATCTCGTCTGGTTCAAACCCAAGCGGCTCTGGCCGGAAAAGATCATCTGATGCAGGCTTGCGATTATCGTGGTCGTAGTTCCATTTCCCGCCTGCCGGTTTGTCACCTTCCATCATAAGGCCGGTTTTGCGGCGCATATCGCGATAGAAATACTCCATCCGAAGCTGCTTGCGCCCCTCCGCCCAGGCGTTGAATTCTTCCAATGTCGACACAAACCGATCATCGGGTAACAGCGTTACGTTCAGGGGTGCCGCTTCCAACGCCTCGATCAAACGCCACTCTCCCGGGCGGGTGGCGACGACATCTGACGTGCCATGGCCTTCCGCGCGGCGCAAAAGCTCTCCGACAATCGAAGACGATGTGCCGGGATCATCCAGCCTGGAATAGGCAACCTGCCAGCCATCCTGACGAAGTGCATCTGCAAAATGACGCATTGCCGATAGTATCAGGGCAATCTTCTTGGGATGATGCCCGACATAGGCGGTCTCATCAGCAACTTCCGCCATCACGATGAGGTCTGTGGCCTTATCCGCGTCGCGCAAAGCCGCGATGTTTTCACTGAGTTGGTCGCCCAGAATGAGAACCAGCCGTTTCACCATGGAATGGCCTTTCCAGACCAGTCAAAGAAAGACCCCGTATTTTCCGGCTGCAGGTTGTCCAGAACCTCAAGCAGGTCGCGCGCGGCATCATCAGGCATATGGGTTTCCCGTCCACCAGCATATTTTGCTGTAAGCGACGTTGCCACAGTGCCGGGATGCAGCGACACGCAGATGGATTGCCTGTGCGTGCGTTTGAGCTCGATTGACGCACCGCGGATCATCTGGTTGAGCGCGGCTTTGGCCGTGCGGTAGCTGTACCAACCTCCCAACTGATTGTCGCCAATGCTGCCCACACGCGCAGACAACGCGGCAAAGATACAGCGCCGGTCACGAGGCAAAAGGCGCGCAACCTCTTTCAGGACAAGCGCAGGCCCCATGCAATTTAACCGGAACTGCGCCAGCATTGCCTCCGGCTCAATCTCCTTCAGAGCTTTTTCAGGTCCCCGCCCGTTCAGTTCCAGCGCACCGGTCGCTAGGAAAATCAGGTCAAATGGCCCGTTCAATGCACCCAGATGTGCTTTGACGGATGCTTCGTCCGTCACATCAATGCCGTTCGCGCTTCGCGACAGCGCTGTTACTTTGATCTCGCGCTCTTTAAGTTTGCGCACTAAAGCGCCGCCAATGCCGCCCGAGGCGCCGATGATCAATGCAGTTTCCATGCTTTGCGCAGCTAGCTGGGTCTCGCCGCAGATCAAGGTCTGGCAGGTCACGCAAGATTCAGGGTTTTCTAAGTGTTTCGCTGGCCTTATAGTCGTGGCCATGTTTATGCAGGGCCATATCATGAATGGATACGCGCACCCGTCCTTGGGTTGCGTTTCCGGCCTGCTGCTCCTAAGCCGCCTCTGAGCGTGCCCTGATCCGGCGCGACCGCTCAGAGGATGCCTGATCGCGCCAAAGGCTTAGGACAAAAAACGAGACACATCATGACCGACCAAACCAAAGACAGAGTAGTCATCTTTGACACCACCCTTCGCGATGGCGAACAAAGCCCCGGCGCAACCATGACTCATGCAGAAAAACTCGAAATTGCCGGACTGCTGGATGAGATGGGTGTTGATATCATCGAGGCGGGTTTTCCGATTGCATCTGAGGGGGATTTCAATGCCGTCTCGGAAATCGCAAAAAATACAAAGAATTCTGTAATTTGCGGACTGGCTCGAGCGAATTTCAAGGATATTGACCGATGCTGGGAGGCGGTGCAGCACGCCAAACGCCCGCGCATCCACACCTTTATCGGCACCTCACCGCTGCACCGGGCCATCCCGAACCTCACGCAGGATGAAATGGCGGACAAGATCCACGACACCGTCACACATGCACGCAACCTCTGTGACAACGTACAGTGGTCGCCCATGGATGCCACGCGGACCGAGTGGGATTATCTGGCGCGTGTGGTTGAGATCGCCATCAAAGCTGGTGCTACGACGATCAACATCCCCGACACGGTCGGCTACACGGCGCCTGTCGAGTCGGCTGATCTGATCCGTCGTCTGATCGAGGACGTCCCCGGCGCGGATGAAGTCGTGTTTGCCACCCATTGTCACAATGACCTTGGCATGGCGACGGCCAACGCGCTGGCCGCTGTAGCTGGTGGCGCGCGTCAGATCGAGTGCACCATCAACGGTCTGGGAGAGCGCGCTGGCAACACAGCACTGGAAGAGGTTGTTATGGCGATGAAGGTCCGCTCGGACATCATGCCTTACTACACCGAAATCGACGCTACCAAGCTCATGCATATCAGCCGCCGGGTGGCCACGGTCAGCGGCTTCAACGTGCAGTTCAACAAGGCAATTGTGGGCAAGAATGCCTTTGCCCATGAAAGCGGCATTCATCAGGATGGCATGCTCAAGAACGCCGAAACCTTTGAGATCATGCGCCCCGAGGATGTGGGCCTCACTGAGACCAACATCGTGATGGGCAAACATTCGGGCCGTGCCGCCCTGCGGTCAAAACTGAGCGATCTGGGCATTGAGCTTGCCGATAATCAACTCAACGATGTTTTTGTGCGCTTCAAGGAACTGGCCGACCGCAAGAAGGAAGTCTTTGACGATGACCTCATCGCTCTGGTCACCGCTGGAGATAATGCCGAGAATGACCGGCTTGTTCTGAAATCGCTGCGCGTGGTCTGCGGCACCGGTGGGCAGGCAGAGGCCGAGATGGTCATGACCATCGATGGCGTTGAAAAATCAGCTTCACAACAAGGCGATGGCCCTGTGGATGCAACTTTCAAAGCTGTGCGCGAGTTGCATCCCAACACCGCGCATCTGTCGCTCTATCAGGTGCATGCCGTGACCGAAGGCACCGATGCGCAGGCCACAGTTTCTGTCAGGCTTGAGGAAGATGGAAACATCGCCACTGGGCAGTCAGCCGATACCGACACCGTCGTAGCCTCTGCCAAGGCTTATATCAACGCGCTCAACCGTCTGCTGGTCCGCCGTGACAAAGTGGGCCAGGACCAGCGCGAAATCAGTTACAAAGACGTGTCGTAATCAACCGCGATTAAACAAGAAACGGGCCTTTGCGCAGTGCGGCAAAGGCCCGTTTTTTATGGTTTTAGACATATAGCAAGCACCCGACGAAAAAACACGCCGCCGCGATTGCAGACGCCACGGTGCGTACATGGTTCCAACGCGTCCAGATCGTCGCGTAGGTGCCCCAGTAATTATGCGCGACAGTGCCGTTTGGGGTCATCGGGTCAAGCCGTTTGTTCATAGGAACATTGCCCAGCACCGTAACCAGAAATGTGCCAATCACATAGAAAGCGCCGCCTGCGACCCACCATGTGCTTGCAGGTCCTTCAACAAAGACAAATGCGTAGATAGACAACAGCGTGGCCACAGGTGCCATTCCTAATAGCCAGGTCAGAAAAACTGAGGAATAGACCTTGCGGTTAATCTGTTGCATGGCCTCAATCCCGCTAGTCGGAGACGCGGCACGCAAAGAGCGCATCACGAAATCTGAAAATGCGAGAAATACGCCAGAGATCAGCGCCAATATAAGTGCGGCAATCGCATAGACGCTAACAGTCAAAATCGGTGTCATCGAACTTCTCCTTTTCCAGCGGTCAGGCGGCACTGCGCCCAAGGGCTTCCGCGCGGCTGAGCCAACCATTAATTTTCGCTGGCGCTGCCAACTTGACCGATCCGAACTGCAGGATTTTCCGAGGCTTGATTCCGCAGAACTTGAAAACCTGATTGCGCAGCACGCGACGGCCCGGGCTGCGATAGAGAAGCGTGTCGATCAATGGCGGTGTGTCTGACGTGATGAACGCATCTGCCGTGCGGCCTGACAAAAGCTTGTCCCACTTCATACCGCGCTGGCGGTATTTGTAGGCAAAGCCGGAGGTCAGAGCACGATCCAGCACCGCCTTGGCCGTGGTCGGCATCGCCCCCCACCAATACGGATGCACGATCAGAACATGGTCCGCCCAGGCAACGTTTTCCTGCCATGTGACAAGATCGGGCTCTAGCTCCGGGGCGTTCGGACCATATCCTTCAAAATGCGGATCGAACTGCATATCCGCGAGATCCATACGTCGGATCTCTGCTCCTTGGGCGGCGGCACCCGATTGATAGGCATCGGCCAGCCCCGAACAAAGCGAACCAGGTTTTGGATTGGCCACCCAGACAAAAATTTTGCGAGTCATTTACTTTTCTCCTTCAGTTTCATGTTGACTTGACACAGTGTAAATTTACACAGTGTAAATAGGAGGAACTTTACACTGTGTCAACAGAAAAAAACCCTACCCGCATTCGTATTCTGAAGGCCGCCTGGGATTTGCTTGATTCCAATCCGGGCGTCGCCGCGCGCATGTCAGACATCGCAAAGAAAGCAGGGGTTAGCCGTCAGGCGCTCTACCTGCACTTCCCAAATAGGACCGAGCTTTTCATCGCCACAACGCGCTATCAGGATGAAAAGTTCGGGGTGGATGACATGCTCGCCGAGAGCCGGTCTGCAAAAACTGGCCTTGACCGGCTGGACGCTTTTGTCAGGGCCTGGGGTGGCTACATACCCAAGATATTTGCTGTCGCCAAAACCTTGATGGTGATGAAGGAAACAGATGAGGATGCTGCCAAAGCCTGGACACAGCGTATGGGTGACATGCGAGAAGGCTGTGCCGCAGCTATTGACGCTCTGGACCGTGACGGGACTTTAGCCAAGGGGCTGACACCCAAAGAGGCCACGGATCTGCTTTGGACATTGTTGTCCATTTCAACCTGGGAGCACCTGACACAAGAGTGCGGTTGGTCACAGGAAAGCTATGCGCGTCATCTGCATCACCTATCAAAGCAAATTTTGACCACATCATAACGAATAAAGTCATGGCAGATTGCACCAAAACGCAGCGTCAAACTTGCGCCATCGCGCAAACCTGATCATGTTAGCGCGATGGGAGACACGCAGTGACAGGAGCCACTGCCGTTTGGGAGGACACAATAGATGACATTTGCCACGCGTCAGGATGTGCTGGACATTCAAAATGAAATGCCTTGGGAAGAGCGCGACGTTCCCAAAACGGTCTACCAGATGCTGTCAGAGACAACAGCGTCCTTCCCGACCCGCCCGGCGATCAGCTATCAGATCATGTCTGGCCCAACCGACAAGGCCGAAACGCTCAGCTGGCAGCAGTTCCACGATCAAGTCGCTCAAGCCGCCAACCTGTTTCGCAGCCTGAAGATTGGCGAAAAGGACGTTGTTGCTCTGGTCATGCCCAACACCCTGGAAACGGCAGTTGCAACAATCGGGGCCATGGTTGCGGGCATTGCCAATCCCATTAACCCCCTGCTCGAACCAGAACAGATCGGCGCGATCCTGCGTGAAACAGACGCCAAGGTGGTCGTGACACTGCGCGCCTTTCCCAAGACGGATATTGCCCAAAAAACGGCGGAAGCCGTGCGTCATGCACCCCATGTCCATACCGTTCTTGAAGTGGACATGAACCGCTATCTCACGCCTCCCAAGAGCTGGATCGTTCCGCTGATCCGGCCAAAGAATCCAAACAATCATCATGCTGATTTGAAAAACTTCAGCGCCGAATTGGCGAAGCAGCCCAAAACGCTCAGCTTTCAGGATAGTGCGTCAGACCGTGTTGGCGCATATTTTCATACCGGCGGAACAACAGGTATGCCCAAGGTCGCGCAGCACCGCTATTCCGGCATGATCTACAACGGTTGGCTGGGTCACCGTCTGCTCTTCACAGAAAAAGACAGCGTGATGTGTCCCCTGCCACTTTTCCATGTCTTTGCCTGCCACGTGATCCTGATGGCGATGATCAAGTCAGGCGCGCATGTCGTTTTCCCGACACCAGCGGGTTATCGGGGCGATGGCGTGTTCGACAATTTCTGGAAGCTTTGCGAGCGCTGGAAAACCACCTTTGTCATCACCGTGCCAACCGCTGTTGCCGCGCTCATGCAACGCAAGGTGGACGCAGATATCTCGACGGTGAAAAATGCGTTTTCCGGGTCGGCGCCAATGCCGATGGAGCTGTTCAAAAGATTTGAATCCGCCACCGGTATGGCCGTGATAGAAGGCTATGGGTTGACCGAAGCCACGTGTCTTGTGTCATGCAATCCGCCCACCGGCGAAAAGAAGGTGGGGTCCGTTGGCGTGCCCTTCCCTCATACCGATGTGAAAATCATCACTGCCACGGACAACGGTCCTGTGGAATGTGAACCCGATCAGATAGGCGAGATTTGCATCTCGAACCCCGGGGTCTTTTCCGGCAACACCTATACAGAAGCCGCAAAGAACGCGGATCTTTATCATTACAATGACTATTTGCGCACAGGCGATCTGGGCCGGGTCGACGAGGATGGCTACCTATGGATCACGGGCCGCGCCAAGGACCTGATCATTCGCGGCGGCCATAATATCGACCCTGCGGAAATCGAAGAGGCACTTATGGCGCATACTGCCGTGGCCATGGCAGGTGCCATAGGGCAACCCGACGCTCATTCAGGCGAAATTCCTTGCGCCTATGTAGAACTGGTCGAAGGCGGTGATGTGGACGGGGAAACCCTTCTGGAGCATTGCAAGGTACATGTTCACGAGCGTGCAGCGATTCCGAAATACATTGAGGTTTTGCCGGAGCTTCCCAAAACCGCCGTAGGCAAGGTTTTCAAGCCGGATCTCCGCAAACGCGCGATCACACGGATTTACAATGCTGAATTGGACAAGGCGGGCATTGCGGCCCAAGTGACTGAAGTCATTGATGATAAGAAACGTGGCCTTATCGCGAAGGTGACGAAATCAGGTGACGTCGATGAGGCCGCCTTGTCGCAGACCCTGGGTCAATTCACCCGCCCCTGGGAATGGGCCGACTGATTGCCGCTGGCCCGGAATTCACTCTCCGGGCCAAACCAGTTCCAACCGGATCCCTCCAGGCTCTGCAAACATCATGTGATGCCGTGGTCCCTGCCCCATAGGCTCAGGTGCGAATTCAATCGTAGCGCCGGGATAGGCCCTGATGCGATCATTCATTTCGTCCAGTTCGGCACGCGTCGCTACTTCTAACGCAAGATGGTGCAAACCAATGTTCTGCCGACGATCAAATGCCCGTGGCGCTGGCTCCTGTGCCACTTGCCAAAGCGTAAGGCGGCTTGTGCCATCACTCACCGCACTACGTGGGTAGCTGTCATCTCGACCGCTTTCGCTCCAGCCCAAAACATCGGTGAAAAAGGCAACGCTGGCATCAAGATCACGCACAGCAAGCCCCAGGTGATTAATTCCTTGGGTCATCGGTCTCTCCAAATTGTGCGTCCCCGATGGGATCACTCAACCATGACCTGAAAGAGGCTTCAACCACGAAAACTCGCGATCTCATCTACAGCTTCGCGTTCTGTTCGGTAAGTATTGACCGGGTGTTCTGTGTCCGCATAGCCAAAGGATATTGCACAGAGTATCATCCGCTCCTCGGACAGACCAAAGTGTCGCCGGATCATATCGGGATAAGCCGCAACAGCCGCTTGTGCAATGGTCCCAATGCCCTGTGCCGTTGCTGCTGCCATGAACGCCGTCAGAAACCCTCCCGCATCCAGCGCACCATAGGCCCCAAGAACGCGTGGCGTATGAAGAATGGCCACGTGTGGCGCATCAAAGAGCTCAAAGTTTCGCATTGATTGGCGTGCCCGCGCGGCGCGATCTTCCCGCGCGATCCCAACCGCATTGTAAAGCGCGTAACCGCAGGTACGTCGCCGGTCACCCAGTTCTTTGGGGTAGGCCTCTGGCCAAGGAAGGTCAGGCCCAGGCTTTCCTCCCTCCACTTCTTTCGACAACGCTTGGCGGAACGCTTCTGTTTCTGCACCCGACGCAATCACGACCTGCCAGGGTTGCACATTGTTCCAACTGGCTGTGTGCCGCGCGGTGTTGAGGATATCCTCAATCACCGCTCTTGGAACAGGGTCAGCTTCAAATGCGCGACACGAATAACGTGCCTGCATCACACGCCGCAGCGCTTCTGCATCAGGTGTCATACGGTCCTCATTGGTTTATAGCTATGACATATCCAACCGCAGCCGCAGCAATGGCACCCAGCACAACGGCGATGGCAATCTTGATGGCTGAATAGGGGCGCTCGCCCTGCACCTTGCCATTGCGTCCGTTGACCACAAAGCGATAGGTCTTGCCGCGATATTTATACGCCGCCAGCCACACTGGCAGCAGAACATGTTTGAACGTCACATCCTTGATATCGGTACTGATCGAATGAATGCGCTGTCGGTCTCCGCCAATGTCAAAGCGCACGTCGCGGGCAATGACATTGTCCATGATCTGCCGCGCCTCGGAAAATCCATCTGGCAATTCCACCTGATAGCCCTCGGCTCGAAAACCCGCGAGGTATTCGGGCGAATAGGGGCGCAGATCGCTCAGATCCCAAGGCTCCAGCGCATCGGTATAGCGTTTGGGCAAAGTGCGAGAGGCCAGCACGAGAACATCATCGAAAAACCGCGCCACACGCCCCGATACCGGCCGCCAGCGCACCTTGGCCACGCGCACATTTTGGCGCTTGCCGTCGCGCATGACGGTTTTGTTTTCATAGTAAACCGTGCCGCGTTCGCCACGGTAATGCGACTTGGTGTCGGCGTCATAGGTCCAGTACGGAACGTAGATCCCCTGCATCTTGCGTCCTTTGCGGGCATAGTCCTGCAAACCATTGGGCGCGAACCAAAGACTACCCAGCCAATCAGACATCGCCCCACGCGCGCTTGGCTCATCCACACGAAAAGGCAAAAGCCCACGGGGTTTGATATGTCGGTGAATACCGGTATCAGTGACCACAGGTGTGGCACAAAACGGACACTCTGCGGCGTGCAGAGTTTCATCAAATTCCACCTGAGCGGCACAATTAGGGCACTGGACGACGCGTGTTTCTTCGATCTCGGCTTCGGCCAACTGCCCATCCAGCGCGGCCTGGAAGTCAAGCTCTCGCACAGAGGAAGCCCAAGGGCTGGATTGCACCACGTCCTCGCTATTGCCACAATGGTCGCAGATCAGCTTGTCTTCGGTAGGGTCGTAGCGAAAATCCGCACCGCAATTATCGCAGGGAAAGCGGTGTTCTTCGATTGGAGAGCGATCATCCGGCATGGGTCTGGATCAATCTAAGCTGCGCGCAGAATTTTGATAGAACCTTGTTATGCCTTGGGCGGCGGCGGTGGCATCACGGTAAAAAGCTGTGCCAATTCCTGCACCTCGTCGGCTGGCAACCATCCGTCCTGACCTGCGGTCCAGACATAGGTTTCGCGTGTCAGCTTACCTTCACCTGCCATTCGACCCAGATCCGCCTTCGAATACGGACCATGCGTCTTGCCGTTCTCTGCGATGTGCCAGACATGCTCAACCGGCGGCGGAGGCGGCGTTTGATGACCGGTCATCTGGGTGGCCATCGCCATACCCATCCCCATCCCAAGACCTGCCCCCATGCCGCCGCCGCCATCAGGGTTGCGCGCCGCGGCGGTCATGGCTTCGGCAGCTGAGTAGTCCCTGAACCGCCGCAGATCACCTGCAACACCCATCGAGGTCCGTTTGTCGAGCGCTTCTTCGACCGCAGGCGGCAATGAGATGTTTTCAATATAAAACTCCGGAATGGTCAGACCGTACTCGGTTACAACCTCGGAAATCTCTGCCGCCACCAACTTGCCAAGCTCTGCGGTATTGGCCGCCATGTCGAGCACCGGAACACCAGACCCCGCAATAATGCGCGAAAACGCCTGCACAATGATGTTGCGGATCTGGTAGCTGATCTCGTCCATGGTGAATTCGCCATCGGTGCCGACGATCTCCACTAGGAATTTCGCTGGATCAATAACGCGCACCGAATAGGTCCCAAAGGCCCGCAACCGCGTGGGGCCAAATTCCGGGTCGCGCAGCATGATCGGGTTCTTCGTGCCCCACTTCAGATCATTGAACCGCGTGGTATTGACGAAATAGATCTCGGATTTGAACGGGCTTTTGAAGCCGTGATCCCAATGATTGATGGTTGTCAGGATCGGCATGTTGTTGGTTTCAAGCATATAAAGCCCCGGCGTGAACACATCCGCCAATTGCCCTTCATGCACGAACACC
>JBCAZO010000021.1:0-14667 GCA_038532975.1 Pseudomonadota bacterium | reverse complement strand
TGTCAGAGCAGGCGTTAAAGCTTGGGTCATCATGAAGACACCATCGAGGTTGGTCTCCATAACCGTGCGCCATCGGGAAAAGCTTGTTTCCTCAATGGGCCCGAAATCAGCCACTCCTGCATTGTTGACCAGCGCATTGACACGGTCGAAACGTTTGGCCACACCAGCCACCTGATCAGGAAGCGAAACGTCACAAGTTACGGCGGTGACATCCCGCAACTGTGCTGCTTCAGCCGTTAGCGCCTCTTCATCCCGATCAACCATGACCACGTGCCAGTCCTTGCTCAGAAACTGTTTTGTGGTCGCCAGCCCAATTCCGCGCGCCGCGCCTGTGACAAGTGCTGTTTTCACGTACTATCTCCGATCAGTGAGAACAGAGTGGTACTGTAAAAACCCAAATGTGGAAATGGCCTACTCGGCGGCGGTCTCTTTTGCGGTCTGACGCAAAAACCCAACGCGCCCAACACTCTCATAGGCATCAAATCCAGCGCGTTTCGCATCCTTGACAGAATAGATATTGCGGAGGTCCGCCAAACGCGGTGTCTGCATTTTGCGTGCAATGCGTTTGAGGTCCAGCGCGCGGAACTCATTCCACTCAGTCAGTAGCACGACAAGATGCGCCTTGGAGACGCATTTATAAGGGTCATCCACCCATTGCACACCAGGAAGACGCTCTTCACCTTCTCGCTGACCTTGCGGGTCACACACACGTACCTTGGCCCCGCCGCCGACCAGTGCAGGAACAATGGTTAGCGAAGGGGCTTCGCGCATGTCGTCCGTGTTTGGTTTGAAGGTAGCGCCGAGCACAGCAACGGTTTTGCCGTTAAAGGATCCGTCGCACATATCGACCAGCTTATCGATCATACGGCGCTTAATCTCTTCATTGACTGCGATCACGGTCTCAGTGATTTGAAGCGGCATACCGTGCTCTTGCCCAGTACGCGCCAAAGCTCGGGTGTCTTTTGGAAAACAGCTGCCACCATACCCTGGCCCTGCATGCAGGAACTTGTTGCCGATCCGACCATCAAGTCCCATGCCTCGGCTAACCTGTTTCACATCGGCTCCGGTACGTTCGCAAAGCGCGGCGATTTCGTTGATGAATGTGATCTTGGTGGCAAGGAAAGCGTTGGCGGCGTACTTTATCATTTCCGCCGATTCCAGATCAGTGGTCAGGATTGGAAACTCACGCAGATAAAGTGGGCGGTAGATTTCTTGCATCACTTCTGCTGCGCGTTCAGTTTGCACACCCACGACCACGCGATCCGGCTTCATAAAATCCTCAATCGCGGCCCCCTCACGAAGGAATTCCGGGTTCGAGGCAACGTCGAATTCGAGATCAGGGTTGGCTTTGCGAACGGTTTGCTTCACCTGACGATTGGTGCCAACCGGGACGGTAGATTTTGTAACGATGACAATGTAATTTTTCGCTGTCTTTGCAATTTCTTCGGCAGCGGCCATGACGAAACTAAGGTCTGCATGGCCATCGCCACGCCGAGTGGGTGTGCCTACGGCAATAAAAACCGCTTCGGCACCGTCTAACGCTTCTGTCAGGTCTATCGTGAAGGAGAGCCGCCCAGCAGAGACATTTTTCTCCATGAGCTGATCGAGACCAGGTTCGTAAATCGGCACTTCGCCGCGCTGAAGCATCTCGACTTTCGAAGAATCCTTGTCAACACAAACCACGTCATGGCCAAAATCTGACAAACAGATTCCCGAGACCAATCCAACGTAACCTGTTCCAATCATTGCAATCTTCATAAAAATCTTCCTGCACTCAAATTACCGCTCTTGTTATGAGCCGCGGTGGCGGTTTAGTCAACGAGACGGCAAAAATTGAGGCCATTCAATGTTCTCCAAAGGGCTTTTGGCTCTTGCGGGATGCATTGGACAGGCCGATGTCCGACCGTTATGAAACATAAAACTGCACGAAATAGTGCAAGCGTAAAGGTGAGCAGATGAGCAAAGACTTGTTTGGAACTGACGGTGTGCGGGGACGTGCCAACACGTGGCCTATGACCGCCGAACTTGCGTTAAAGCTTGGCACGGCGGCCGGCCGCTATTTCCGACGCGATGCACAGGACCATCGCGTTGTGATCGGCAAAGACACGCGCCTGTCTGGATACATGATCGAATACGCGCTGACTGCTGGCTTTGCGTCAACTGGCATGAACGTCTTTCTGCTTGGCCCTGTGCCGACCCCCGCCGTGGGGTACCTCACGCACAGCCTGCGTGCGGACGTGGGCGTCATGATCTCGGCCAGCCACAACCCGGCTGAGGACAACGGCATCAAGCTTTTTGGACCTGATGGATTTAAGCTTTCAGATCAGGCTGAGGCTGGGATTGAAAAGCTGATGGCCGACGGCGTCAAACTGGCAGCTCCTGAAAACATCGGACGGGCTACGCGATTTGAAGACGCGCGTGGGCGCTATGTGGAATATGCAAAGACGACTTTCCCCGCCGGACGTCGACTGGACGGTCTCAAGATCGTTGTTGATTGCGCGAATGGCGCTGCCTATCGCACAGCACCAGCAGTTTTGTGGGAGCTTGGCGCCGAGGTGATCCCCATCGGTGTGGAGCCCAACGGGCGCAATATCAATGATAAGTGTGGCTCAACCCACCCAGAAGCGGCGGCGAAGAAGGTTTTGGAAACTGGTGCGCATCTCGGTATTTGCCTTGACGGTGATGCGGACCGGCTGGTCCTGGTGGATGAAAAAGGCCAAGTCGCCGATGGAGATCAGATCATGGGTCTGATCGCCACGCGCTGGGCGCGCGAAGGACGGCTGCAGGGCAATGCTCTGGTTGCTACAGTAATGTCCAACCTCGGGCTTGAAAGGTATCTTTCAGATCAGGGGATTGAGTTGAAGCGGACAGCCGTTGGTGATCGTTATGTGGTCGAAACCATGCGCGCGGATGGGCACAATCTGGGCGGGGAACAGTCCGGCCATATTGTTATGACCGACTACGCGACCACGGGCGACGGCCTGATCGGTGCTTTGCAATTTCTGGCGAGTATGGTCGAGACTGGTCAAGCCGCTAGCGATCTCGCACGCGTCTTTAAGCCTGTGCCTCAGTCGCTCATAAATGTCCGCTTTAGCGATGGGCAAACACCGCTGGAGGCGGACCAGGTGCAACAGGCTATCACTGACGGAGAAAAGCAACTGGCGTCAAACGGTCGCCTGCTGATCCGCAAATCCGGCACTGAGCCTTTGATCCGGGTGATGGGAGAATGCATGGATGAAGCGCTCCTTAAAACGGTCATGGACAAGGTCGTTGATGCCGTGAAAAACGCCACGGCTTAATCTGTAAAATCCATCTCGATTTTTAATCTTTTGGAAGGATTTCTCCGCCTAGTGTTAGAGCAGTCGATCTGACTGTTGCGTCTAATATCCTCAATGTCTTCGCTACTTTGTGGGCCGTGCGCGGCTGTCAGGAACCTTTATCCGGGGATCTCATGCTGCGCACCCTGCGACAAACCTTCCAACGCTATTCACACGAACATGGTACTTTGCAAAAGCGAGGGTCGGCGCTGGTCAATTCACATGGACAAACCGTGGGTCATGTCGACCACATCATCTTGCGGCGAGGCCGGATAGAAGTTGAAGGATGGGCTGATGCCAGTCACGTGGCTTTGGTGTGCGGTTCTGAGCGTTGTTCCAAGGTACCGGACATTCCTCGACCGGATGTAAAGCAAGTGCATGGTAAAATCATCGGTCCAACACCCGGCTTTCGGTTGGATATGCCATTTGATCACCATCCTTGCTTTCTTGTTTGTTCAACGGGCACACAGGAACTCAGCCTGAAACTGGATAGTTTTGATACCAATGCCATGATCATGATGCGACGGCGTCTGGCCATGCCGTTCGTTGCCGCGTGCCTGCGATCCTTGCCGAGCTATCTGCGGTGGCGTTTGCGCAGAAACCCGCAAGACCGGGCCGAGATCAAAGACAAGCTTGGACTGACGATTGAAAAACCCAATCAGGTAATGACGCCATTCCTTTTTGCGGTGGACGCCAGCGCAGCTAACACTACGGAACTGGATCTGAGCCAAGAGCGCGTGACAATTATTCTGCCGATCTTCAACGCGCTTGATCTTCTGCCCGAGGTCTTGACACGTGTGCTGTGTCACACAGACCTGCCGTTTGAGCTTATCCTGATTGAGGATTGTTCGACCGATCCAGAGGTTCGCCCTTATTTACGTAAATGGCGCAAAGACTGTGATCCCGAAATCCAAAGCCAGATTCATGTGCTCGAAAATGAAAAAAATCTGGGCTTCATTGGCTCGGTCAACCGCGCGTTTGAACAGGCCCTCAAGATGGGTCATCACGTGATACTGCTCAATTCAGACGCCTTTGTTCCGCAGAATTGGGCAAGCCGACTTGTGCGTCCTCTCATCGAGCATCTCAGAGTCGCAACCGTCACCCCAATGTCCAATGACGCAGAGATTTTCAATGCGCCGGTCATTTGCAAGGGCGCGCTTCTTAAGCAAGGGGCGGTAGATCGTATAGACGCTGTTGCAAGACGATTTGTGCCAGACGCAGCGCTCGCTGATGCTCCGACAGGCGTAGGGTTTTGCATGGCAGTGCATAAGGATGCGCTGCGGGCTGTGCCTCGTTTCGACAGGATCTTTAACCCCGGCTATGGCGAAGAAGTCGATTGGTGCCAGAAGGTTGCCAAGAAGGGGTGGCGTCATCTGGGGCATGGCGGTGTCTTTGTTGAACACCGCAGCGGCACATCTTTTGGTTCGGGCAAAAAGGCCAAACTGGTGACGGCCCACAATAAGATCGTGTCGGATCGATATCCCCATTACGATCAATCAGTCCAGGATTTCATCGCAAACGATCCTTTGGCGGCACCGAGGCTGGCTTTGGCGTTAGCCTGGGCAGCAGAGCAGTACGAGGGCACGATCCCTGTGTATCTCGGCCACATTCTAGGCGGCGGGGCCGAGTTTTATCTCAAGCGGCGCGTGGGTCAGGATCTGGAGCAAGGCGGTGTCGCACTTGTCCTGCGGGCTGCACCCAAAGGCGAATGGCAGTTGGAGCTGCATACTCAGCAAGGCATAACGCGCGGTGTAACAACCTCCGCCCAGTTTGTGCGCAGGTTAGTCGGACTCTTGCCAAAGCGCAGAGTGGTCTATTCCTGTGGCGTCGGGGCCGAAGACCTGACGGAACTGCCGAAGCTTTTGATTGACCTGGCAGCAGGATCAACCTCTGAGCTGGAAATCCTCTTTCACGACTATCTCCCGCTGAGCCCGTCTTACACGCTTCTCGACAGCGACGGGCGGTATGCGCCGATCATAACTCCGCATAACGCGCGGGATCGTGCGCATGTCTATCACTGTCCGGACGGGCGGGCTGTGTCCTTGACAGAATGGCGTCGAACTTGGGAGATGGCTATGCTCCGCGCAAATCGCCTGATTGTCTTTTCCGACAGCAGTCGCAAGATCGTCGCAGACGCGTTTCCCGATGCCAGTGCCAAGATCAAAGTTGCGCCGCATGCTGTAGCCCTGAAGCAGCGTCGCATTGTACCGGGCGTTGATGCTGATGGCAGACCGGTGATTGGCGTTCTGGGGGCCATTGGGATGCAAAAAGGCGCAAAGGTTTTACAAGCGCTGAGCCATACGATTCATCAAAGCGGTGAGGCGCGTCTCGTCCTGATTGGATACATGGATCCGACCTATCCTTTGGCTGACACTGCGCATGTTCATGGTCCCTACGAGGTGCGCGATGTGCCTGCTCTCGCCAAACGCTATGGTGTGAGTTGCTGGTTCATTCCATCGATCTGGCCAGAGACGTTTTCCTACACAACCCACGAGGCCTTGGCCACGGGCCTTCCCGTATGGAGCTTTGATCTAGGCGCCCAAGGCGATGCCATCAAACGCGCGTCTGTGAAGTCAGGACAGGGCGGATGTCTCCCGCTTGATCACGAAGCGATCGATCCGGAGCTTATCCTTTCAGCTTTGCTGTCATCACATCAGAACATCCCATGTCTACAATCGCAGTCCGCATAGGCGCGCTTGCCGCTAAGGGCGTTGAGGTGTTGCCGCGTCCTTCGGGGCGGGTGGTTCATTTGCCAAAACAAACCCGGATCGAGGCCCCGGCCAGTCTCAAGTGGACGCAATATGAGCTGTCTTTGTCGCTTGGCGCGTTTTCCTATCAAGTTTCCGGCTACTGTGCGGCGGCCAAGATTGGAAGGTACTGTTCCTTTGGCGAAAATGTTCAAATCGGGCGGCAAAACCACCCTTTAACCTGGGCCTCGACCAGCCCAGCTTTCTATCTCAAGGACCGGTTGTTCCAGGTCGGCGATGGCTTTGCTGGAGCCAAGGCCTTTGAAAGCTACACCTTTCAGAACACACAACCGCCGACAAAAATTCGTAAGACGGAAATCGGGCATGATGTCTGGATTGGTCATGGGGCAATGATTGCCGCTGGCGTCCAGGTTGGCAGTGGCGCGATTGTTGCCGCTGGGGCAAGTGTCGCCAAAGACGTGCCGCCCTACACCGTTGTCGCGGGCAACCCGGCTGTGCCCAAGAAAACCCGTGTTCCAGAAGACATGATCGAGGCCCTCCAGAAAAGCCGTTGGTGGCGGTTCGCGCCTTGGCAATTGTCGCATCTTGATATGGCTGACATGCCCGGCTTTCTAAAAGGAGTCGAGGAGATGACCGATGTTGCCCCCTTTGCACCAAGTTGCATTGACCTCAGCAAAGAGATGCCATGAGTCCGATTGTCTTTCTGCATGTGCCCAAAACCGCGGGGCAAACCGTACATAATGAACTGGTGCGCGCGGTTGGCGGTGCCAAACATGCCTCGCCGGTGCGCATTACCTCTCAGGCTGTTGAAGGGCGACAGATGCCCGAAGGCTATCGTTTGTATTCGGGTCACCTTAATTGGACTGAACTAGAGCTTTTGCCGAAGGATAGGTTTGTCTTCACCATCCTGCGCGATCCCAAAGAGCGCATCGCCTCGTTTTATCTCTACATGTGCAAAGTCGCCAATGAAGCCACGCCCGAGGAACTGGAGTTGCCGGAAAACATCGGCAAACGCATGGCGTTGAGCCTGAGCGCTGATGACTATTTCTTTGGCGGCACAGCGGAATGGCATCAGTTTGTGCGCAGTATGTACGACAATTTCTACTGTTCTTACTTTGCGACACGGCGGATGAACGGATGGAATGTATTGCAAACGGTTTCACCGGATGTCCGATGCAAGCAGGCCTTACAAGGGTTGCAGTCTTTATCTGCCGTTTACTCAATTGATCACTTAACGCGTCTCGAAGAAGATATTGCGTGCCGTTTCGGCGTGTCGATCCGCGTTGCGGGCAATTATTTCAATACAGGTGGTCATCAGAAAACCGAAGCTCGCTGGCCCAAGCTCTGCGCGCGTTTTGAAAAAGACTGCAGCTTGTCTCGTATCGCAGAATTCGCAAATCTAGATGAGGCACTTATGGAGGAGGTCTTTCAAACAACGCACTCATCCTTCATTGAGAATGTCACGATGGAAACGCCTTAGAAAAACCAACCCGAATGCGATTAGGCACAACGGTAGGACTATAAGATAAGCCCGAGACACATAGTCCGCCTCATACCCCGAATAAAAGCCCCGTCGCATCAACCCGACGATATGGATCAGTGGGTTGAACCAGAGATAGTCACCATAGGGGCGCGGTATGGTTTCAAACGTGAAGAAGATACCAGAGATGATGAACAGCGGTCGGGTCAGAATGGACCAGACCCGCTGCCATGTCGGAAAGCGACAAAAGGCAAAGGCATTCATCACACCGATGCCAATCGCCAGCAAGGCGGCGAAAGCCATCGCCTCGGCAATCAACGCGATATCCGGTGACAGACGTGTATCAAACAGGGCCATGATGCCAGTGAAGACCACGAAGGCCACAGCCAGCTGGGTGAGCGTGTTAACCAAAAATCGTGCCAGCAGCGCGTCAACAAAGATGATTGCAGGATATGCCAGCAGCGGCTTTGAAAAGTGCAAGGACAGCGCAACCTTGCCCGACACATCGGTAAAGAGCAAAAACGGCACCAATCCGGTTGCATAGAAAATCGGGAAATTGATGCCTAAAGATGGCGATTGAAACCCGGTCGAAAAGATCAAAGTCAAAAGCGCAATCCCTGCCACCGGCTCCAACGCCGCCCAGAGATAACCTCCAGGTGAACGCCCATAGGTCGTTGCCATCTCACGCAGTATTAACGCCAGTATGGACCGCAGACTGGCAAATCTACGCGTACTGGGAAAAGCGATGTCAGATAATGTCATTCTGTGTAGTTTTTTACGAATTCAACGAATACTTTAGGTTTCACGCCTAGCACTATCCTCAGAATGTCTTGAGGAAGTGTTGTGACGCTCGCGAAAATAGACCCCAAGCCGATAGTTGCCGCACCGCCGCAGCAGCGAGCAGTGATGTCCATCGTCCCACCCATGGCGACACCAGCCCGGCCCAAGCGTCGGCACAGATTGATCTTGTTCAGCCTTGTGGCGTTCGTGCTTTTGCCCGTAGCCGCGATGGCCTACTACCTTTGGTCTGTGGCGGAGGATCAATTTGCCTCTACCGTCGGGTTTTCGGTGCGTCGCGAAGAAGTTAGTTCGGCCGTTGAGCTGTTTGGCGGCATCACCGACCTTTCTGGGGCAAGCTCTTCGGACACTGATATTCTCTTTGAGTTTCTGAGTAGCCAGCAAATCGTGGCGTCGATAGATGCGGACCTTGATCTCAGGGTGATTTGGTCAAAGCCCGAATATGATCCGGCATTCACTTTTGATCCCAATGGGAAAATTGAAGACCTGGTAGACCACTGGCGTCGTATGGTGCGCGTTTCCTATGATAGCTCTTCGAAGCTTCTGGAAATCAGGGTGCATGCGTTCACACCGCAGGACGCACAGGCCATTGCGCAAGCGATATTTGAGGAAAGCACAGAAATGATCAATCGCCTCAGCGCCATCGCGCGTGAGGATTCTGTGCGCTATGCCCGCGATGAGTTGGCGACGTCTGTCACAAGACTGAAATCGGCGCGCGAGGCCGTGACGAGGTTTCGCAATGAGCATCAAATTGTCGATCCGAATGTGGATATGGAAACGCAAGCAGGCCTTTTGGGCAACCTGCAGTCTCAGTTGGCCGAGGCGCTGATATCTCTGGACTTGCTTGCGGAGACAACGCGGGATAACGACCCGCGCATTGAACAGGCGCGTCGCAAGGTCGAGGTGATCAAGGGACGCATCGCAAGCGAGAAGTCCAAACTTGGGATATCCGGAAGCGAGGTCAGCGAAACAAACGCCTTGGCCACCGTCTTTGGCGAATATGAAAGACTGGTGGTGGATCGGGAATTTGCAGAGCAGACCTACATTTCTGCGTTAAGCGCTTTTGATGCAGCCCAGGCCGAAGCCGGGCGTAAAAGCCGTTACCTAGCAGCGCATATCGAACCCACATTGGCCGAACAAGCGCTCTACCCACGCCGGGCGATATTGCTAGGTCTGACGTCGCTGATCCTAGTGTTATTATGGTCGATAGCTGTTTTGGTGGGGCTTTCGCTCAAAGATCGCAGGTGACGTCTGCGATGATTGTTTTAGAAGATTTGACCAAGGTGTTTGGCTTTCGCGGCACACAGAAAGTCATAGCGGATCGCATTAATGCTGTATTCCCGCCAAAGCGTGCGGTGGCCTTGCTGGGGCGCAACGGGGCCGGGAAGACCTCTTTACTCAAAATGATCGCCGGGACGATGGACCCTAGCAGTGGACGTATCATCGCAACCGGCCGCGTCTCTTGGCCAGTCGGGTTCGCCGGCTCGTTCCACGGGGATCTGACCGGTGCGCAAAACGCGCGCTTTGTGGCGCGGGTCTATGGCGTGGACACCGATGAGCTTGTTGCCTTTGTTGAGGATTTTGCCGAGTTGGGCGCGCATTTTCATCAACCCTTCCGCACGTATTCAGCAGGTATGAAATCCCGCCTGGCTTTTGGTGTGTCTATGAGCGTGCCGTTTGAGACGTATTTGGTCGACGAGGTCACGTCGGTGGGCGATGCAGCATTCAGGGAAAAAAGTGCTGCAGTCTTCGCCGAGAGAATGAAAACCGCAGGCGCGATCATGGTGTCGCACGGCGTGGGTCAACTACGTGCGCTGTGCAATGCAGGTGCCGTGCTCGAAGATGGTCAGTTGCACTACTATGATGATGTGGAAGACGCGATTGCACATCATCAGTCCAACATGGCCACTCCAATCTGAGAGATTGCGGTCAAACCCACCCAATGGTTCCAGCGAGGTAGAGCCCAGCCGTCCCAAGCGTCGCCTGGCGTTCAAGCCCAAGTCCCCGCAGCAGTGCGGCACGCGTTGCACCACGGGGCATTTGCGCCTCTCTGTATCGTTTAATTTTTGCCCGAGCATTAGGCGTGAGATACTCACGGCAAGCCCAAAGCCCATCCAGGTTTGCAGCAACCCAGGATTTGTATTTATGCTGTTGCATCGCTTTCAGGCGCATGGCCAAAGCCGCCATACCCCGAGGCGCGCCCATCACATTGGTTTCGTGCTGGCGGTATAGTAGGACTGGGCGCGTATCCAACACCACATGACCATCTGCACCACTGATCACTTGATAGATCCACCAGTCATGGAATGGAACCGAGTTAGGGCACCCTAGATTGCGCAGAAGTCGCAAGGCTTTAGGGGACAGGACCATGCTGTGGCCGCTGACGATATTTTGCACAATAGCGTTTTCGAAAGAAGGGCGCTTTTTGGGTGGTTTTGACCGGCCCAAGAGTTGCAGATTTTGCGATACATGGAAACTCTGTGCGCCATATAGCACTGGCTTTTGTGGATAACGTCGCACTGCCCTTAAAGCACGGTTAAGCTTTCCCTTAAGCCAAACGTCATCCTGGTCGGCCAATGCTACATAGCTATCCGGGAAATCGGGATGACACAGGAGCGATAGAAAATTCTGAGATACCCCCAGCCTTGGACCCCGCAAAAGACGGATGTCATGTGCCTGGCCATGCGCGTTTTGAAACGCCTGCAACATCTCCCATGTGCCATCGGTCGAGCCATCATCGCTGACCCAGAGCGACCAGTTTGTATGCGTTTGACGCAAGAATGACTGCAACTGTTCGCGCAGATAAGAGGCACCATTATACGTGCAAAGCGCAATCGTGATATGTGGATCAGATCCCGACAACCGATAGCCTCAAAACTGACTTTTTTTCTGAAAATCTTTCGATCACTTTGTCAGCGCAAAATTAAAATTCGCTCTATTCGCCAAGAATCCGCCGCGATCCGAGCGCCAAAATGCACAGCTTTTGAAGCATTCTGTTTACTTGAGTTGTTCGTGCGAGGGTTCGGTTTTGTACATCAATCACGAGCGCCGTGTGCTGCCATCGTCTGGTCAGGCCACAGCGGGTTTTTCGGATGCGCAAATCTTTTTGCATAGTGGCGAGCTATGGCTGAGCGCGACCTCTGCGGATGCGGACGAAATTCTGAGCTGGCAGGTCTCCGGAACTGTTTCTCAAGGCCAAACCACAACTGTGGCGGGTGCGTCGGGTTTATCAGCACCCCTGGAGCTTCAAGGCGGTAAGCTGGACGGGCAGGACTTGCTTTGGTCATTTGGTCAAAACGATCAAGGGTTCACGGCGTATACGGTCAATGCCAGCGGTGGGTTTGATCCTGTTCAGAGCGGTGGTGTGGGGCAGGGCGCCATTCTTTCATTGGTTCACGACACCTCGGGGCCTCAGGACCTGATCTACACGACCAGCCGGGAGCGCGCTGAAATTGACATTTGGCAGCGTTCAAGTGGTGGTGTCACTTTGTGGCAGAGCATTCCGACGGCGCAAAGTTCATCAAGGTTTGACAACCTGTTGCTGGCACAAGTCAGTATAGGCAGTAATGTGTTTATCTTGTCTGTCTCAAGCGCCAGCAGCACCATCAACAGCTATGCGCAAGATCCTCTGAACGGTCTTGTGCTTCGCGACACAATCGGGTCGCAGAATGGCTTTGGCGTGTCATCGCCTTCGGCCATTGAAGTGGTGCAATTCCAAGGTCAGACATATGCCATCGTAGCCGCTTCAGGAAGTAGCTCGATTTCGGTTCTGGCGATTTCGGCCACGGGTATGATTGAGGCGCGCGATCAGGTGATTGATGACCTCAACAGCCGCTTTGCCGGTGTGGGCGAACTCAAACTCGTGACTGCGGGTACGCAGGTCTTCATCATTGCCAGCGGGCAGGATGATGGGATGAGTCTGTTTACGCTCCTGCCAGGAGGTCGCTTGGTGCATCTCGAAAGTCGAGAGGGCACACAAGTTTCTCCGATTGATGACCTGACATCCCTGACAGCGCTTTATGACGGTGACACCCTGCATCTTTACACTACATCCGAAGCGGTCAGTGCGATTGACGCCTGGAGTGTGGATGTGAATCCTGGCGTGGTGTTCAGCGCATCATCAGCAGGCGGGGCCGTCACAGGCACGTCTCAGAACGACATTCTGATGGGATCTGATAATGCGGATCACTTGAATGGCAGTGCTGGCCGTGATGTCCTCTATGATGGCGGTGGATTTGACACGCTCACGGGAGGCACAGGAGAGGATCTCTTCATCCTGAGCTCGGATGGCACACAAGACCGCATCAATGGCTTTGAGGTAGGGCAGGACCGAATTGATCTCAGCAGTTGGGGACGGATTTACTCGAAATCTGCGCTTCAGTTTCAGGAGCTTGGCAATGGCATCAGGATCACCTTTGGTGACGAGCGCCTTGATGTGATTTCTTCAATGTTCACCACAATCACTGAGGACATGCTGAGCGATACTGATCTGATTGGCCTAGGACATGTGAATGTTGGGTTGTGGGTTGAATCAGAGATCTGGCACGGTACGGAGGGTGATGATGTTTACAACGGCAACCTTGCTGGCGATGCGCTGTCTGGCTTTGGAGGAGCCGACATACTATCTGGCGGCGGTGGGAACGATACGCTCAACGGAGGTGCTGGAGCAGACGTTCTGGACGGTGGTGACGGGATAGATACCGCAGAATACACTGGGTCTTTTGGAAGCTTGCGTGTGGATTTGATGTTTGCTTCGGTGAATACAAACATCGCAACCGGGGATAGTTTCATTAGTGTCGAGAACGTCATTGGGAGCCAGGGACAGGATAATCTGCGCGGGACGTTGGATGACAACCTTCTGCAAGGCATGCGGAATGTTGACTATCTCTATGGGCGGCGTGGGCAGGATACGCTTATGGGCGGGATCGGTGATGATGTATTGTTCGGCGGGGTGGATGGCGACCTATTGGATGGCGGGCCAAACCGCGACCGGGCGCAATATTCGGAAAGCTTAACTGCGGTCACAGTTGATCTGGCGAACCCAACCGCAAACGCCGGAGAAGCCGCAGGTGATACATTTGTTGATGTCGAAGATCTGGCTGGATCCGCCTATAGCGATGACCTTTTTGGTGATGCCGGGATCAATCGGCTTTTTGGGCGCGAGGGTGCGGACCGGCTTTATGGTCGGGCAGGAGATGACTACCTTAACGGAGGCGCGCATGCAGACCGACTGGACGGCGGAGCAGGGGATGACGTCATGCGCGGGGGGACACATAACGACACGTTTGTGTTCAATGGCGGGGCAGACATCGTCGAAGATTTCAATCTTGCCCATGCCGACCGGATCGCCATCGAAAGCGCCTTTGTACCAGAGGTGAATGGTTTGACCTCACTAGATATCGTCACGGCTTATGCATCGGTGGTGAATGGCGCGGTTGTATTGGATTTCGGTGATGTAGATAGCCTGACATTGTTGAACTACACTGACCTGGATGCACTCTCTAATGCACTGTTTTCATTTTGAATTACTTTAAAAATAAGCAACGTGCGCAAAGCTTACTGCTTCTTTAAGCTTTGAAATCAGCCTGAGGTCGTCTTGTCCTCACAGGTGCGCCATGCCCGAACAAACCCCGGCTTTGTCTCTTCCACTGATCCAACCGTCCCAGGCTCAGAAACACGTCACCCATAACGAAGCGCTGATGCGGCTTGATGCCTTGGTGCAAGCCGTCGTACTCACCCGCGACAGCACATCCCCGCCCGTGGACCCTGATGCTGGTGAGTGCCACATTGTGCCCAGCGCCGCGACAGGGGCGTGGTCGGGTCACGATCAAGCAATGGCCTATTTCAATGGCGTAGCCTGGCAGTTTTTGACTGCGCGGCCAGGTTGGCGAGTCTACGTGCTGAGCGATTTGCAAACCGTCGTTTGGGACGGTTCGGCTTGGGTTGGAGAGTCCGCCTCATTGCAAAACCTTAGCGGTGTGGGAATCGGCACGAATTCTGACACCACCAATCGTCTGGCTGTTGCAGCCGAAGCCAGCTTACTCAGTCATGCGGGGGCCGGGCATCAGCTCAAGATTAACAAATCTGTGGCGACCGATACCGCCAGCCTATTGTTCCAAACCGGCTGGTCCGGGCGCGCCGAAATGGGAACTTCCGGTGATGATGCCTTTGCAATCAAAGTCAGCGCTGATGGGACAGCTTGGAACATTGCACTTAGCTTTGACCCCGCCTCTGGGCTTGCCAGTGGTGCGGCTGTCCAGAGCAGTCCGGCTGATGTGACGCCTGGGCGTTTGATGCGTGCTGACTACGGTTATGGTCCGGCCAACGTCCTTGGCGCGGTGTCCGAGACCGCAGGCATTCCCAC
>JBCAZO010000020.1:0-15245 GCA_038532975.1 Pseudomonadota bacterium | reverse complement strand
CGGGTTTGTCCATGCGCACTTCGGTGTAGCGCATCGCCGCCGGGTTATCGCCATCCATCGAGCCGAAGTTGCCCTGGCCATCGAGCAAAGGCAGGGACATTGAGAAATCCTGTGCCATCCGCACAAGCGCGTCATAGATCGCGCTATCCCCGTGCGGGTGATATTTACCCATGACGTCGCCCACGGGTCGCGCGGATTTGCGATAAGCTTTGTCATGCGTGTTGCCGGTTTCATGCATGGCATAAAGAATACGCCGATGCACCGGTTTCAGGCCATCTCGAAGGTCCGGAATGGCCCGGCTGACGATCACGGACATCGCGTAATCGAGATACGATGTCTTCATCTCATCCGTGATCGACACCGAAGGCCCGTCATATGGCGGACGTTCAGGTGGCATTTCGTCTTCGTTTTCAGGGGTTTCTGGCGTGTCGCTCACGTGATATCCCGTCTTGTCACACAAAGTCTATATATAGTTATGAAAACTATATCAGAGGCAGGATATAGGGTGCAATGCCCCTGCTGCCCCTTGTTTAGCAGCCACGTCACGAAGGTGATAACATACTGTTTTTATTGAAAAGTAAATTTTTCATGGCAACATGGGCTCACTGGGGGCAACGAAAACAAGGTAAGAGGTTGAGCCATGACAATGTCTGAAACCGAAATGATGCTCAAAGGCTACGGGCTGACCACGGCGGAAATGTTTTATCACATGCCGGATTATGCGCATGTCCTGAACACGTTTATCTGGCAGGACTACGATACTGCGCCCGATCATCCGAACCTGTTCAAGTTCATAGAATTCTGGCAGGATGAAATAGACGGTCCATTGCATTCAGTGAAGTTCACGCATCGCAAACTGATTAGCCCAGGCGAATGGCGGCATGTGACAGGTGAGTTTCGGTTGCATTGACGCTCAACACAAAAAAGGCGAGGGCTATGCCTCGCCTTTTTGCATGAAATTCAGCGCTTTACGGGATAATACGTGTGTATTTTGTGCCTTCAAGGGACACACCCACAAGCGCGCCCGCCTGACCAAAGATCACCGCCACAACCGGGCTTGTGATCGTTGTGGTATCGGTGCGCAGGTTCTCGCCTTTGTCGGAGAACACGTATTCGATATCCGCGCCGGCAACCCAGCCCGAGGCGGCCCGGAAATCGGTCAATGCGTCTTCTGTCATGAAGAAAAGCACATGCGCAAACTGCTGTGCGCCCACTTGGAGACCAACACTGCCTTTCGCAGCGGAGTAGTAATCCACCGTTGCCCCACCAACCCGCAGCGCGCCGCGGCCAAAGCCACCGCCGAAGATGAACCCGCCTTCGGTGATCAGTGGCATAACCAGTTGGCCAACAGACTTATTCGCCAGATCCTGCGTGTTGGGATAGGTTGAGTAGAGATAATTCAGAGTTGAATCGACGCGCGCGTCGATCTTTTGACCACCGGTGCTTCCAACGCCATTGCCACAAGCGGCGAGAAGGGGGGATGCGGCCAGTGCGCCCAGCGTAAAGCTGCGCCGTGAAAGTTTGCTCATAGGACTGCCTGTTCGTTGCCTGAGTATGTCATTGTCGAATCCGGCCTTTTGCATGCCGTCACACTCACTATAGAGACGTGAGCTGCGCCTGTCACCACAGATTGTGGTGCAAAGCAACATATTGCTGGTGAAATCAGGTCAGTTTGAGAGCATTCTGGCCACGCGCGGTGCGAAGTAGGTCAAAACCCCGTCACAGCCCGCGCGCTTGAACGCCATAAGGCTTTCCATCATGGCTCGGTCTTCGTCGATCCAGCCGTTTTGCGCCGCGGCCATGATCATCGCGTATTCGCCTGACACCTGATAGGCGTAGGTGGGCGCGCCAAAGGCGTCTTTCACCCTGCGGCACATATCCAGGTATGGCATGCCGGGTTTGACCATCACCATATCTGCGCCTTCTGCGAGATCGCGAGCCACGCATCTTATGGCTTCGTCCGAATTGGCCGGGTTGATCTGATAGGTGTTCTTGTCACCTGTCAGGGCTGCTGAGGCGCCTACAGCATCCCGAAACGGACCATAAAAGGCAGAGGCGTATTTCGCCGCATAGCTGAGGATCATGACCTTCTGATGCCCGGCCCCTTCAAGGGCCTGGCGGATGGCGCCGATGCGGCCATCCATCATATCGGAGGGCCCTATGATGTCGGCTCCGGCCTCGGCCTGCGAAAGAGCCATCTTAACCAGAGCCTCGTTGGTCTGGTCGTTGACAATCTCGCCGTCCACAACAAACCCGTCATGGCCGTTTATGTTATACGTATCGAGCGCCACGTCGGTCATGATCAATAGCTCGGGCACCGCCGCTTTGACGGCGCGAATGGCCCGGTTGGCGTGGTTTTCGGGGTCCCATGCCCCAGCGCAATCTTCGGTGCGTTCTTCCAGCGCCGTGTAGGGAAAGATACAGACCGCCGGAATGCCTAGATCGGCAGCTTCTTTTGCGACATCCACAATTCGATCCACACTTCGGCGCATCACGCCTGGCATGGAGGGCACGGGTTCTTCGATGTTCTCGCCTGCACGTACGAACAAAGGCCAGATGAGGTCGCCCACGCCCAGGGTCGTTTCAGCAACCAATGAACGAATGGCCGCATTCTGACGCGTGCGGCGGAGTCTTGTGATGGGAAATGGAGCTTGAACAGGGCGCATAAGCTGTCCTTTTTTCAGGTCATAATCTCACTGGCATGGAATTTAACGCATCTCAAGGGTAGGAATTGCCGAAAACCGGCGCTATGACGTGGCGCGGTAAGGATAAAAGGTCTCGACAGTGGACTGGTACGAGCACGTTTTCGAACTCATTGACATGCGCAGTTTCAGCAACCTTTGGTTCTGGATTGTGCTGGCTGTGCTGTGGTCATCGACGAGCCATTGGGTGCTGGGTGTTCCCTGGGACCTGGCCCAGCGCGCACGCCGTTCGGGCGACAGCGCGGGGGCACAGGATTTCCACGATCTGGTGCGCATCAACACAAACCGTATTTTGTTCATCATGGACGAAACCGGATTGCTGCTCTCTGGGTTCTTGTGTTTTGTGCTAACGGTTCTGGGCATGCTCGGGTTTTACTACGGCAACGAATTCGCGCAGGCGGTCTTCCTGCTTCTTTTCCCGATGAGTCTGGTTGGTTTGCTCTCGGTACGGACATCCCACAAAATCCAGTCGCTCGAGCTTCAGGGCGAGGCGCTTTATAAACTGCTTTTGCGCCATAGGCTTGCGACACAGGTGATCGGTATGATTTCGATCTTTGTTACGGCCATCTGGGGTATGTACCAAAACATGGTCACAGGCGCGCTTGGTTAAGACCGGGCAGGGGCAAAACGCATGAGCACATCTGAGCGCATTGGCGTTGGTGGCGCCCCCGAAGGTTTTGACGCCCGGCTTGTTGCCGAGGAGGTGGCGCGAGGGCGCCGCCCCGTCATCCATGTGGCCCGTGACGACAAACGCATGGCCGCCATGGAGGCGGCGCTGCGGTTTTTTGCTCCGGACCTGCCTGTGCTGAGGTTTCCTGGCTGGGATTGCCTGCCTTATGACCGTGTCTCGCCCAATGCTGATATTTCCGCGGCACGTATGGCGACGCTGGCCGGGCTGGTGCATGGCGCGCCCAAAGAATTTGTGCTTCTGACCACGCTCAACGCCGCAACGCAACGCGTGCCAGCGCGCGATGTTCTCAAGGAAGCTGCGTTTTCGGCAACAGTGGACTACCAGATCGACGAAGATGCATTGAAAGCTTTTCTCGTGCGTATGGGCTTTTCCCAATCGCCCACTGTGATGGAGCCGGGCGATTATGCCATTCGCGGCGGGATCATCGACATCTTTGCGCCAGGAGAGGCCGGGCCGGTGCGGCTTGATCTCTTTGGCGATGTGCTGGACGGCCTACGCCGGTTTGATCCGGTGACGCAGCGCACCACCGAAAAACTCACGCAGCTTGATCTTGCCCCGGTGAGCGAGGTCATTCTTGATGAGTCCGCCATCACCCGGTTTCGGCAGAACTATCGCATCGCCTTCGGCGCGGCAGGAAGCGATGACCCTTTGTATGAAGCGGTCAGTGCCGGGCGCAAGCAGGCCGGGATGGAGCATTGGCTTCCGCTTTTTCATGAAAAGCTGGAGACGCTCCTTGATTATTTGCCCGATGCGTCCGTGACGCTGGATGAGCAGTTTGATCCTGCGCGGATGGCCCGATGGAATTCGATTGCTGATCAGTTTGAAGCCCGTGAACACGCTATGGCGCAAAAGGGGCGGGACGACACGGTTTACAAGCCTATCGCACCGGACCTTTTGTATCTTGACGATGACGCCTGGGGCGAGGCTATCGCCGGTCGACGCGTCCTGAGCTTTCAGGCGCTGCCGCATGCGCCGGGACCGGGAATGATTGATGCAGGCGGGCGCATCGGGCGCAACTTTGCGCCTGAACGTCAGCAGGAAAAAATCAACCTTTTCAGTGCGCTCAAAACTCATGTCGAGGATAAACTCGCCCAAGGTCCTGTTGTTCTGGCCGCCTATTCCGAAGGGGCACGTGAGCGGCTAGAGGGGCTTGTCGAGGACGAAGGGCTCTTGGGTGCGGTGACCGTGCGCAATGCAACAGCGGTGGGCAAACACGGCCTGCACCTGACCGTATGGGAGCTTGAGCACGGGTTTGAAGCGCCCGGTCTCACGGTCATTGCCGAGCAGGATATCCTCGGCGACCGTTTGATCCGTGCCCCCAAGAAGCGTCGCCGGGCGGAGAATTTCCTCACTGAGGCCCAAAGCCTCAGCGCAGGGGACCTTGTTGTGCATGTGGATCACGGCATCGGACGGTATCTGGGGCTTGAAGTCGTCACCGCCGCCGGGGCGGCGCATGAATGTCTGCTTTTGGAATACGCCCAAAACGCCAAGCTCTATCTGCCTGTGGAAAATATTGAGCTGCTGAGCCGCTATGGCCACGAAGAGGGCCTGCTGGACCGCCTCGGCGGCGGGGCGTGGCAGTCGAAGAAAGCCAAGCTCAAAGAGCGCATTCGCGAAATGGCCGACCGGCTTATTCGCATCGCCGCCGAGCGCGCCTTGCGCAAAGCGCCTGTGCTGGAGCCCGAGCATCACGCGTGGGAGGCGTTTTCCGCGCGCTTTCCCTATCAGGAGACCGATGATCAGCTGCGGGCGATTGAGGATGTGCTCGCCGATCTGGAAAGCGGCACGCCGATGGATCGGCTGATCTGTGGCGATGTGGGCTTTGGTAAAACCGAAGTGGCCATGCGCGCGGCCTTCATTGCCGCCATGTCAGGCCTTCAGGTAGCGGTGATTGCGCCGACCACTTTGTTGGCGCGTCAGCATTATCAAAGCTTTGCCGAACGGTTTCGCGGCTTTCCCATTACCGTGCGCCCTTTGTCTCGATTTGTGAGTGCAGGGGAGGCCAACAAAACTCGGGCGGGGCTGGCGGATGGCACGGTGGATATTGTTGTCGGCACCCATGCGCTCTTGGCCAAGAACATCCGGTTTAAAAATCTCGGCCTGCTGGTGATAGACGAAGAACAGCGCTTTGGTGTGGGCCACAAGGAGCGGCTCAAATCACTCCGCTCAGAGGTGCATGTACTGACGCTCACCGCCACGCCTATTCCGCGCACGCTGCAGCTTAGTCTGAGTGGCGTGCGAGACCTTAGTATCATCGGCACGCCCCCGGTCGACCGCCTGTCGATCCGCACATATGTTAGTGAATTTGACGGTGTCACCATCCGCGAGGCGCTCTTGCGTGAGCATTATCGCGGCGGTCAGAGCTTTTATGTCGTTCCGCGCATCTCGGACATTCCTGAAATCGAGGCGTTTCTGCGCGAACAGGTGCCTGAAGTCAGCGTCGTTGTGGCCCATGGCCAGATGGCCGCCGGGCAGCTTGATGAGCGTATGAACGCGTTTTACGACGGAAAGTTTGACGTGCTGCTGGCCACGACGATTGTCGAAAGCGGTCTCGATATTCCCACCGCCAACACAATGGTCATACACCGCGCCGATATGTTTGGCCTCGCTCAGCTTTACCAGATCAGAGGCCGCGTTGGCCGGTCCAAAACACGCGCCTACGCGTATCTGACGACCAAGCCCCGGTTGCGCCTGACGCCCAGCGCCGAAAAACGTCTGCGCGTGCTGGGCAGTCTGGATCAGCTTGGGGCCGGGTTCACGCTTGCGTCGCAGGATCTGGATATTCGCGGGGCGGGGAATTTGCTGGGTGAAGAGCAATCCGGCCAGATGCGGGATGTGGGCTACGAGCTATATCAATCCATGCTCGAAGAGGCGATTGCCAAGATCAAGGCGGGCGAGCTTGAGGGCTTGAGTGACGCCGATGATCAATGGGCGCCGACGATCAATCTCGGCGTGCCGGTTTTGATCCCCGAAGATTACGTGCCTGATCTGGATGTGCGTCTGGGCCTCTACCGCCGCCTCAGCGGGCTGAGCACCAAGGTTGAACTGGAAGGCTTTGCGGCGGAACTGATTGACCGCTTTGGAAAATTGCCGCGCGAGGTGAACACGCTCTTGCTGGTGGTGCGCATCAAGGCCATGTGCAAACGCGCGGGCATCGCCAAGCTGGATGGCGGACCCAAAGGGGCGACAATCCAGTTCCACAACGACAAATTCGCCAACCCGGCTGGTCTGGTGGAGTTCATCAAGGATCAACGCGGCCTTGCCAAAGTCCGCGACAACAAGATTGTGGTGCGGCGCGACTGGAAAAGGGCCAAGGACAAGATCCAGGGGGCGTTCGCGATTGCCAAGGATCTGGCGGTGAAGGTGAAGACGGTCGAAGGGACGAAATAGACGGTAAGGATATATGAACGCTCTATGTTCAGTGAGGACATCCACCGAAAGAGTTGACGTCACGCATTTCTGCACCAGGGCCAGTCGCGGTGATCAATAGCACAACTATGCACGCCAACTGGCAAACCGATGTGTCATCTCAGATTTAAGTTAATGGCGGACCGAGGAGGATTCGAACCCCCGACCCCCTGATTCGTAGTCAGGTACTCTATCCAGCTGAGCTATCGGTCCGTCGGCTCTGGCATCTAGACCCTCGTGCGGGGCAATGCAAGAGGGTTTGGGAAAATCTTAAGCCGCAGAGACCTCTCCGCGCGGCATGGAGATGCGGAAGGTTGTGCCGGTCTCGTCACTGCGTTCCAGGTTCAGGGTGCCGCCGTGACCGCGGATGAGCTCTGCGGCAATCGACAGGCCTAGCCCGGTGCCGCCTTTGGTGGCGCCGCCCTGAAAGGGCTGAAAGAGGTGCTCTTTGGCTTTGGGCGGCAGGCCGGGGCCGGTATCGGACACACAGATTTCCCAGCTTGCAGGGGTTTCTTCTGCCGAGATAACAATTTCGCCCGCGTTGCCCGTGTTCACAATCGCCTGACGCGCATTGCGCACGAGATTGGATATGACGCGATAAATCTGCTCAGAGTCGCCGCGCAATTCAAGCGTTGCAGGGATATCCTCGCCAAAACTGACATCCGCTTCACCCACCGCCAGACGTTCGCTTTCGATAACGTCCGACACAATATCAATCAGCTGGAACCGGCTGAGCGTTGGGGCCTGCTCCTCGGCCTTGCCATAGGCAAGAGTGGATTCGCAGAGATGCACCGCGCGGGTGATCGAATTGACCAGCTTGGGGGCCATTCGTTTGACGGCGGGGTCTTCGCTCATCTCGATGCGATCCGTAAAGAGCTGTGCCGAGGTGAGGATGTTGCGCAGATCGTGGCTGATCTTGGCCACGGCACCGCCAAGCTGCGCCAGGCGTTCTCGTTGTTTCAGCGAGGCGGTCAGCTGTTGCTGCATTGACTTCAGCGCCTCTTCGGCCTGCAGGATTTCGGTAGTGGTCGAGGACGGCTCAATGATGCGGCGGGCATCATCGGGGGCTTCGGCATAGACTTTCATATGGCCCACGACGCGGCGAATTGGTTTGACCAGAAATCCGCGCACCGCGAGGAAGAGCAACGCGGCCGTAACGACCGAGATGACCGCTGAAAGCACAAGGATACGCAATCCATAGTCCAGCATGGCCGCGCGCAGCGGAGCGCTTTCGAGGGTCACTTCGATCAGCAGACCCCCCATATTGGACGGCTCTCCGATCACGCGGATAATCTCATCACTTGGCTGCATCAGGAACCGCAGGGAATCGCGTATGAGCGTCATTGGGGTCGGATCGCGCAAATCATAGGTTTCGGCTATGGCGGAGGGCAGGGGTGCAGAGAGCACAAGCTGACGCGCCTCATCGCGACGCAGCACAACGTTATAGACACCTGCATTGAAAAGCAGTTCTTCCTGAAGGTCGGCTGAGATCTGATCATCGGCAAGAAGCGCCAGCGAAGCGATTTGCGCCCGGTCCAGCCGATCCATCAGGAATTCCTGCCGGAAGCGGGCAATTGAAGGAACAAAAATCAGGATTTCCGCCAGCATCACGAAGATAACTGTCAGGATAAGAAACCGTCCTGAAAGTGATCTGAGAAACTGCATCTGATGTCCGTTTCCAACTCAGGGCAGCCAGCGCTGCACAAAACGTACAACGCGTTTGACCCCAGAACTTTCAAATAGACGCGGCGAGAAATAGGCCCCGGCCGCGCGTTTGTTGATCTCGCCCAAAGTTGGGTAAGGCGCGACCATGGCGGCAATCTGCTTCATTTTCAGCTTGTTGGCTAGGGCCAGTGCCCAAAGCCCGATCAATTCTCCGGCTTGTGCGCCTGCGATGGAGGCCCCGACAGGGCGGCCTTTGACCACCATCAGCTTAATCAGTCCTTCGGTCTTGCGCTCGGCAATGGCGCGGTCGTTGCCGGAGTAGGGAAAGCGCACCACCTCAAGCGCCTGGCCATGCGCTTCACGCGCCTGCTCTTCAGTCAAGCCCACCTGAGCCAGTTCCGGGTCAGTGTAGGTGGCCCAGGGAATGTGGTCATTGCTGGCCTTGGCTGGCAGCCCAAAGAGGGCCGAGCGGATGACGATACCGGCGTGATAACCCGCCACATGGGTGAATTGCAGCCCGCCTGCCACATCGCCGATGGCGTAGACCTTTGAATTGGTGGTCTTCAGAGACGCATCCACCTTGATGCCTGCGCGCGTGGTCTCGATTCCCGCCGCCTCAAGGTTCAGCCGGTCGGTATTGGCCTTGCGCCCTACCGCCATCAGAAGGTGCGAGCCTTTGAAGACGCGGCCATCCTTGGTTTCAATCTCAATCGCGCCTGCCTTACCACGGACTTCGCTGGCCATTGCATCTTCGGCAATCTCAACGCCTTCAGCGCGAAGCCGGTCCAGCACCACGGCGGCAAGCTCCGGGTCGTCCTTGCCGAGTGCCTTGGCGCCTTCGATAACCGTCACCTTGCTGCCCAGCCGGATATGTGCCTGTGCCATTTCCATGCCGATGGGGCCCCCGCCGATGATCAGCAGATGCTTGGGCTGCTCGCGCAGCTCAAAAAGCGTTTCATTAGTCTCATAAGGCACAGTGTCGAGCCCAGGGATGGGTGGCACAAGGGGTGATGAGCCTGTGGCGATAACGATACGCCGCGCGCTAATGGTGTGCTCACCTGCGCGTACTTCGGTGGGTGAGATGAATTCGCCGAATTCCTGGATAACTTGCACGCCAAGCCCTTCGAACCGCTCCACGCTGTCATGCGGTTCAATCGTGGCGATGACATCAGCCACATGATCTTTGGCTGCGGCATAGTCCACCTTGGGTTTCTGATCGGCGACACCGTAAGCGCTGGCATGTCCTTGCGCATAGGCCGCCTTGCCCGAGGCAATCAGCGCCTTGGAGGGCACACAGCCGTAGTTCAGGCAATCGCCGCCCATCTTGTGACCTTCCAGAAGGATCACCGAGGCACCCATTTGAACCGCACCGGCCGCAACCGACAGCCCGCCAGAGCCGGCACCAATGACCAGCAAGTCCGCTTTCAGATGTGTCATGGATCAGATGTCCTTGTTGCCACGGATCGTTTTGATCACGATGGGCAGGGCGGCCAGCACACACAAGCCCAGAATGGGGCCGATGACCTGTGGCTCCCAGAGAAGAGACAGGTCAGGGCGCTCGCCGCGGTCAAACACCTCGCCAAGGCCAACGCCGATCCAGGTAAAGACCAGTGCACCGGGAATGATGCCGACAAATGTGGTCCATACAAAGTTGACAAAGCGCACACCAACAAGAGCAGGCAGAAGGTTTGCCACGAAAAACGGCACGACTGGCACAAGCCGCATCAGGAACAAGACACTGATCTCATGTTCGCGCAGACCATCCTTGATCTTTTTCAGCGACCCTTCTGAGGCGTCCATTTTGGCGGCCAGGGTTTTTCCAAGGCCCCAACGTGCCGCAAGAAAGATTGCAATCGCACCCAGTGTGGCCGCGGTGACATTAAATGCAACACCCAGGCCAAGGCCAAAGAGAAACCCGCCCGTGACCGAGGCCACCGCGGCACCGGGCAGCGAAAACGCCACGATCACCACGTAAACTGCGATAAAGCCCAGGGCCATTAAGGCGAAATGACTATCCCGGAATGCCAGGAGCGCTTCGCGGTTGTCATTCAGTGTGTCAAAGGAGAGGTAATCACCCAGCGTGAAATACCCCACTACGGCCGCAATCACGATGGCGACGAGGGGGGCGTGACGAAGGATGGAAGGCTTGCTGCCCTGGTTCACATTTTCCATATCGCTGTCCGATGCTTTTCCGTTGCGTTGGCTTGTCATGTAAATGCGTCTCGATCCAGTCTGGCGCCATAGCGCTCACGCGGCGGTGATCGGGGGTGATGGAAACGCCCCTTTATGACGCCTATTCTTGCATGAATGAAACATTGACTGGCAAATTCATCGGAAATTTGTTGCAGAAGGGCCAGCTTGGGTTTGACTTCGCAAAACCCGCCCCCTATAGACCGGGCTTCACGATGTATTTCGGGTGCTGCACGATTCATATGCCACACCCCATTGACCGGAGATCGGAGCGATGAAACGCACCTATCAACCCTCGAACCTCGTTCGCAAGCGCCGTCACGGCTTTCGTACGCGCATGGCGACCAAGGCTGGCCGCAAGATTCTGAACGCGCGCCGTGCGCGTGGCCGCAAAAGCCTGAGCGCGTAAAGCCGCGCCAGACAGGACAACGGACATGACACCGCCGGAGGCCCCTGCTGCACAAGCTGGGAACACGCCCCCGGCGGTGTCCGTTTGTCTGGAGGTTCTCAAAAAGCGCAGTGATTTCCTTGCCGCGGCCCGTGCCCGGCGGCAGGGCACCAAGGGGATGATGGTGCAGGCGCGCTATCGCGGCGATGATGTTCCGACGACGCGTGTAGGGTTCACCTGTTCCAAGAAAGTGGGCAATGCGGTGATGCGCAATCGCGCCAAGCGCCGCCTGCGCGAAGTGGCGCGGGAGGTGCTGTCCAAGGAGGGGCGGCCTGGTTGGGACTACGTGCTTATCGGGCGCGCAGGCGCCACGGTTGACCGCGACTTTGCTGCGCTTAAAGACGATCTGCGCTATGCGCTTAGGAAACTGCACAGCTCATCATGAGCCCGCTGGCACATATCCTCGCGCTCCCGGTCAAAGCCTACCGGCTGATTTTTTCCCCTTGGGTCGGTCACAACTGTCGCTATCAGCCGACCTGCAGCCAATACGCGCTTGACGCTCTTAAAACACATGGAGCCATACGCGGCGGCTGGCTCGCACTCCGGCGCATCCTAAGATGCCATCCTTGGGGAAAGAGCGGATATGATCCTGTGCCCGGCTGCGAAGATGTAAAAGATTAAAATCATGCAAAGACCCACCGATATTGCAGGTATGATTCAGGCGCTTGAGGGCTTCATGACACCCGAGGGCAAGGCCAGGGGGCTGGCGCATCCGGTGCGGGCCAGCGATGTGTTCATCTCGCCCTATGCCAAATGCGGCACCACCTGGATGCAGCAGATTGTGCATGGGTTGCGCACCGGCGGGGATATGAGCTTTGACGAGATCACCGCTGTCACGCCCTGGATCGAGATGGCGCATGATCTTGGATTGCCGCTTGATCCGCAGCCGGGAGAGTTTCGCGTCTTCAAAAGCCATCTGAACTGGGACGATATTCCCAAGGGTGGGCGCTACATCGTGGTTCTGCGCGATCCTGTGGATGCGATGGTGTCGCTCTTTCGGTTCTTTGAGGGGTGGTTTTTTGAAACCGGGTCTGTTGGCGTTGAGGAGTTTGCAGAGTATTTCCTGAATGAACGGGACGGGCGTGATTACTGGACGCATCTGGCCTCGTGGTGGGCGGTGAAGGACCGGGCCGATGTTCTTTTGCTAAGCTATGAGGCGATGAAGGCGGATTTGCATCGCGCGGTGTCTCAAGTTGCGGATTTTCTTGAACTCTATGATCCCGGGACGCGCGGGGTTGCCGAGGCGCAGGCGACGTTTGCGTTCATGAAGGCGCATGAGGCGCAGTTTGATGATCATCTGACCCGAGAGGCGCGCGACGCGGCGTGCGGCCTGCCGCCAGGCAGCATGGCGTCAAAGGTCAACACGGGACAGGCGGGGGCAGGCATGCCTTTGGCTGGTGATGCCGTCCATGCGGATTTTGCCGCCAAATGGGCCGCGACGATAGGCGCGCGGTTTGGGTTTGGGGACTATGCCACCTTGCGGAACGCTTTGGAGGGAGAGCCGGGGTGAACCCCGGCCTACGTCTTTGAACGGGCGTGGAAGATGAAGCCAAGCAGGTTCAGCAGGATTTGAGCGGCGAGAATCGAGGTTGAGCCAGTCGGGTCGTAATCCGGGGCCACTTCCACCAGATCAATGCCCACCACCTCATGCCGCTGCGCCACCTGCTGCAGGATTTCCAGAACGTCATAGTAGAGAAATCCGCCATGGCTGGGTGTGCCTGTGCCCGGCGCGATAGAAGGGCAGAAGGCATCTATGTCGATGGTGATATAGACCCGTGCGCCTTCGGGAAGGCGCGCAGCGGTCTTTTCCGGCCCCAAAGCGCGCACCTGGCGCACTGACAGGATGTCCGAACCGCGGGCGCGGGCGTCCTCATAGCCTTCCTTGGCGGTGGAGCTGACATTGCGGATGCCCAACTGTGTAAGACCTGTGACATAAGGCTTCTCAGCCGCGCGGCGCATCGGGTTGCCATGGCCATAGCGCACGCCGTGCCTTTCATCGACAAAATCGAGATGCGCATCGATCTGCAGGATGTGGATGTCGCCGTGACCCTCAAAGGCATTCACACAAGGGATGTTGACCGAATGATCGCCGCCAATGGTGACGGGCAGGGCACCGGCCTTCAGAATGGCGCGCACACCTGCCTCGATATTGGCGTGGGATTTTGCCGTGTCGGTATGCACAATATCGGCGTCCCCAATGTCCACGATGCGCACATCACCGGGCAGATAGGTGGCGTCATCCTCATGATCATAGGCCCCGGCGTGCCCGAAGGAGAAAAGCGTCGATGCCTCCCGCACGCCCCGAGGCCCAAACCGCGCGCCGCTGCGCCATTGGGTGCCAAAATCAAACGGCGCGCCTAGGATGGCGACATCCGCGTCAATGGCGTTCCAATCTGACACGTAGGGACGTTTGCCAAAGGTGGAAATGCCGACAAAGGGCAGATCCAGCCTGCCGCCTTCATAGCCGTGTGTGGTCATGTCATGCCCCTAAATCGAGTGATTGCGATGACGCTAGCGCAGGGACGGAAACTTGAAAAGTTTCCGGGGCGATTTCTTTTCAAGAAATCGGGTTTGATGCGTCGGGCAGGGTGGCTGGCTATTGGGAAAGCACCGGTTTGTGGACGAAGGCGATTTTCAATTTCTGTCGCAAATGGCTGCTTAAGGTCACTAATATTTGGCTTTCGGCTGGTGCGGTTGCGCCCAATCAATTCTGTATTACTCCGTTAGAATTGTTGAAAAAACCGGCGCCAACGCCTCAAAGAACACTCTGTCTGCGATCAAGATCGGTTAGCAGCAGTCGATTTCCGTTAGACAATGCACTAGTCATTTCTTTCGCAGAACTTTTCTTGTGACGTAGCAAGTCAAATTCCTCCTGTGTCAGTCCGACAAGCTGCAAGAAGTCGATTGGACCATGTGGTGTCTCGATACTCCCCAACTCTGGGTCTTTGACCATAAGCAAAGCCACCATTGCGGTGTCCGCCTCCGCATGGATCGGACCATTTGCAGGAATAAAATGCCCGTCTTCGAACCATTGCCGGCTTTGAAATACATAGCGCCCGAGGTTCTGCATCAAATTGATGGGCCAGATCGGAACGCCATCGTCAGAGAGCGGCATGTTTGCTTCTGACATCTTGAGCCGGAAGGTGAATTCAAATCCCCAACCGCTGACTTGTCCGCCAACGGCTTCTTCATTGTAGTAGAGTTCCGACATCCCGTAAGAAACGTAATGCAGATGTGGAGACGACCCTGTGCGCTTATAGACACTCACTCCATCGAGAGGATCTGGGCCACCGAGTGCGTAGGATATGATTGTTCCAAAATGAAAGTCAGGCTCCACTTCGGGATAGATGCCCCTCAAGCCTTCATCTATTGCAGTCCAACCAGGACTATCATCGGCATCAAAAGTTTGCTTGTAGGTTTTTAAATCCAAAGCGCTTCCTAACCAGAACTATTCAATGAGTCTGTACTTTGCCTTTGAGGTTCAGGCAATTCCCGAAGAACGGAAATTTGTCTACCTTACATCATCGGTCAATTTGGACGCGCCCTCTCCACATAACGCAACCTCCGCCCCCGCCATCCCGCCAAAACCACCCCCCAATCACAACGCCCCTTTCCATTCCCGCCAACCCGTGCAATAGGGAACCGCCAAACGAGCCGTGCCAAGGAGATGCGCCATGGAGATTCGTGAGGCCCTCACTTTTGACGATGTTCTGCTGGTGCCCGCCAAGTCGAGCGTGCTGCCCAACACCGCCGATACCCGCACCCGTGTGACGCGGTTGATTGACCTCAATATCCCGTTGCTCAGCTCGGCCATGGACACCGTGACCGAAGGGCGCATGGCCATTTCCATGGCGCAATCGGGGGGCATGGGCGTGATCCACCGTAATCTCAGCGTCGAAGAGCAATCGCGCGAGGTGCGGCGGGTGAAGCGGTTCGAAAGCGGGATTGTCTACAACCCTGTGACGCTTACGCCCGATCAGACTCTTGCCGATGCCAAGGCGTTGATTGAACGGTATAATTTCACTGGCTTCCCGGTAGTCGACGAAAAAGGCCGCGTGGTGGGGATAGTGACCAACCGCGACATGCGGTTCGCCACCTCCGATGACACGCCGGTGCATGTCATGATGACCTCAAATGATCT
>JBCAZO010000019.1:0-15400 GCA_038532975.1 Pseudomonadota bacterium | reverse complement strand
GCAGATATGATGCGAGATATGCGTTTCTCCGGGTTTAAGCGGAGCTGCGTTTCGTACCTTGAAAATCTGCCAAGCCATTCTGACGACAGGATACATGGGGATCATCCTTTGCAGTTCACCCTCCAGAAGTTGACGTAAGCCACAGCAACGTCAACCCACGACCTCGCGTAAACCTTGCGGTTTTTCGTATCGCTGCTTACCTAGGCTCAACACGAAAGAGGGAACCAATCAGATGCAGGCAATCGCAGGGCCTATCGGCCTGATCCTTGATGTCGCGTTTTTCATCATGATCATCCATATCATTATGAGCTGGTTGATCAGTTTTCAGGTTCTCAACCTGCATCAACAATTCGTGGCGCAAATCTGGTACGGACTAAATCGGCTGCTAGAGCCGATCTATACGCCGATCCGCCGTTTTCTGCCCAACACCCATCCGCTAGACCTCGCTCCGCTGGTGGCATTTATCATTTTGCTATCTTTGCGTGATTTCATTCTCCCGGAGCTTCTGTGCGGTGGGAACCGATTGACATATTGTGGCTGATCTCAGGTTGATTAACCCGACATTAATGTGAAAAGGTCTCCTGTAAGAGCAGAACAAAAACTTACAGGCTTTCCATGCAGTGCGCTGCCACGCTGTTGCAAGACATCTTTGGATTCGACGCATTTCGCCCCGGACAAAGCGACATCGTTGAGACCGTAGCTGCGGGCACCAACACACTGGCGATCATGCCAACCGGCGGCGGAAAATCTCTGTGCTTTCAACTGCCTGCATTGATGCGGGAGGGCGTGACCGTCGTCATCTCTCCGCTCATAGCCCTCATGCGGGATCAGGTGCGCGCCCTGCGTGCTGTAGGTGTAAATGCCGGCGCACTCACCTCTGGCAATACAGAAGAAGAAACTCAAGCCGTCTGGGAGGCGCTTGAGAGCGGACAGCTCAAATTGCTTTACATTGCACCAGAACGCCTTGCCGCGGGATCATCCCTGGGAATGCTGCGCCGGATTGGTGTGTCGTTGATCGCGGTGGACGAAGCCCATTGTGTAAGCCAATGGGGTCACGACTTTCGGCCCGACTACCTGCGCATTGGCGATTTGCGACGCGCACTAGGTGTACCACTGGCAGCGTTCACGGCCACAGCAGATACTGAAACCCGTGACGAAATCATCGAAAAACTCTTTGATGACGAGCCGCCCGAGATCTTTCTGAAAGGATTTGACCGACCAAATATTCGGCTTGCGTTTACAGCGAAATCCTCTCCACGCCAGCAGGTCCTGGAATTTGCCGCAGCACGAGAAGGGCAAAGTGGCATTGTCTATTGCGGCACGAGGGCCAAGACCGAAACATTGGCGCAAGCGCTACGCGACGCAGGACATAGCGCCAGCGCCTATCACGGCGGGATGGAGGCCGAATTGCGCCGCGAAGTCGAAGCTCGGTTTGCGCAAGAAGACGGTTTAATTGTCGTGGCAACCGTTGCTTTTGGTATGGGCGTAGACAAACCGGATATCCGCTGGGTGGCGCACGCCGATCTTCCGAAATCCATCGAAGCCTACTATCAAGAGATTGGCCGGGCCGGGCGTGATGGAGCCCCCGCCGATACACTGACCTTGTTTGGCGCCGACGATATCAGGTTACGCCGCAGCCAAATTGATGAAGGTCTCGCGGCGCCAGAAAGACGCAGCGCCGATCACGCGCGGCTTAATGCGCTTTTAGGATTGGCCGAAGCCCAGACATGTCGGCGACAAACATTGCTGAGCTACTTTGGAGAAACCGCTGAGCCATGTGGAAACTGTGACACGTGCCAGACACCGCCAGAGGTTTTTGACGGAACCCAGGAAGTCCGCAAAGCTCTATCCGCCATTCTAAGGACGGACGAGTATTTCGGTGCGGGTCATCTTATCGATATTCTGTGCGGCACACTGACCGACAAGGTGCGTGCCCGCGGACACGACCAGCTTCCGACTTTCGGGGTTGGAAAAGACACTGACAAGCGCACTTGGCAGGGGATTTTCCGACAGATGATGGGACATGATCTGGTCCGCCCGGACCCGTCGCGCCACGGTGCGCTGCGCATGACGGACAAAGCGATACCGATCCTGAAAGGCGAAGCAAAAATCACACTCAGGCGCGACACTCTTGTCACCAGGTCACGTCGCCCGGCAGCCAAAGCGATGGTTTCAGAAGAAGACGCCCCGCTTTTGTCAGCACTGAAAGCCAAGCGCCGGGCGTTTGCCGAAGCCGCCAAGGTTCCCGCCTACATTATTTTCACCGACCGCACTCTGATCGAAATGGCAGAAACCCGGCCTGCAACGCTGGACCATATGGCAAAGGTCAGTGGCGTCGGGGCCAAAAAGCTTGCGCAATATGGCGATGCGTTTCTGGAGGTGATCAATGGCCAAGCCGAAGACATGCATCCACGACGCCGTAAAATGGCAGGGCAGGAAACCGGTATTTTGTATGATCGCCTGCTTGAAGTGCAGGCCGGCCTATCACGCGGCGAAGACGGCATGGAGAAACCTCTGAGCTGTTCGGCATCTCTTCTGGCACGTGTTGTTTCAACACGACCCAGAACACTCGTTGATCTGGAACGGCTACTCGGGGACAAACGAACACAAAGATTTGGCCCTGCGTTTCTGGACGTTCTGCAGATGGCGGACTAAGTCAGCGGCAAGAGCTACTATTGGGGGTGCACATGCTGATCGTTGTTTCACCGGCGAAAAAACTGGACATGGATCAAGTGGAGGGTGCACCTCGAACAGAACCAGACTTCATAGGTGATACAGAGACGCTTGTGCAGACCGCTCGCAAACTCAAATCCGATGATCTTAAAAAGTTAATGGGGATAAGCGACACGCTTGCCGCTTTGAATGTCGAGCGTTTTCGTGATTTTGGCAATATGAGCCGCAAACAGGCGGCCTATGCCTTTGCCGGAGACACATATCAGGGGCTGGAAGCGACGAGTCTTGATCAAGACGAGATAGCCTGGGCCCAAGATCATCTGCGCATTCTCTCAGGTCTTTATGGTTTATTGCGTCCACTTGACGAAATCGAACCCTACCGGCTTGAAATGGGCAGTCGCCTCAAGACGAAACGCGGCAAGTCTTTGTACGAATTTTGGGGGGATACACTCTCAAGAGCGCTGAACATACAGGCCGATGCCGTAGGAACAGATGTCCTGGTAAACTGCGCCAGTCAGGAGTATTTCGGGGCAGTTGACCAGGATGCGCTCAAGCTCAAAGTGATCACTCCGGTCTTTATGGAAGTCAAAGACGGCACACCGAAAATCGTCAGCTTCTTCGCCAAACGTGCGCGAGGTGCGATGGCGCGGTTCATCATTCAGAACCGGCTGACAGAACCAGATGCATTGCAGGGTTTTGACAGCGGTGGATACGCATTTGATTCCGCCACGTCTACAAATGACCGGCCTGTTTTCCTACGGGACTACGCGACAGATTGAACGGGTTCTGGGCTGCGTGCCTCTTCAGGACACGCTTTGAGCACATGGTCGATCAGGTCCAGTTTGTTCAGAGGTTTCGTCAGATAGTGATCCAAGCCTGCCTCTAAAATGCCGTCTGCATCCCCATCCATGGCATGCGCCGTCATTGCCACAACAGGAACGTGACGCCCGGAGTCTTTTTCGATATCTCGAATGCGTTGCGTAGCCTCTTTGCCATCCATTTCCGGCATTGAGATGTCCATAAAGACTAGATCAGGTGCAAAGCTCTCGTAGAGTCCCACGGCCTCAACCCCGTTTTCCGCCAGCTGAATGTCGAGGTCGAGACCCTTGAGCATCTTTGTGAAAACCAGCCTGTTGGTTTTATTATCTTCTGCTGCAAGGACACGCATCTGACGTGGCTCAACCTCTTGCACGGAAATGACAGACTGCGGCTCTTCGGCGTGCTCACCTGAGTGAACTGGCAGCTTTGCCAAGGCCGAAAAAAGCTCCGCGCGTGGAACAGGTTTTTGAAGTATTGCATGCAGATGCTCGCGACCAGGATCCTGTTCTGCGCCGCGTATATTGGATGTTTGAAGGATAACCGGCACATTATAACCCTGGTTATGCAGCGCCTCTGCCAATTCTACTCCGTCCATGTGCATCATCACATGATCGGTCAAAACCAAATCGACCTCTGGAGTGATAAGCTCCACCGCTTCCGCACCACTTTCACAACACATGGTTTCGACACCTAACGTTCCAAATTGGCGCTCTAGAATGGAACGGGTCAATGCGTGGTTTTCCACAATCAGAACCTTGCGCAGGTGATCGGGCACACCAGCCACTTCTTTGTCAGGCGCACCCGCATATGGCAACTTGAGAGAAAAGCCAAATGCCGATCCCTCGCCTTCTACAGACTCAACCCAAATATTGCCGCCCATCAGTGAAATAAGCTTTTGTGATATAGCCAGCCCAAGCCCGGTACCTTCGAACTTGCGGTTGGTCTCATCATCAACCTGATTGAATTCACCAAAAATATGGTCGACCTTGGACTTGGGAATTCCGATACCTGTATCCTGGATGGTGACGTTGACCTGACTTACATCGGCCCCCTTACCGGGCACACCGACAACCCGCACCAACACATGTCCGGTCTCGGTAAACTTCACAGCATTACCCAAAAGATTCGTCATCACCTGTCGGATACGACCGGGATCTCCAATGAACGCCGTGGGCAAGAACAGGTCATAGTCCACAACAAGATCAATCCCCTTGTCTTTTGCATTCGCCTGCAAGAGCATCACAAGCTCATGAATGCAGCGTTCAAGATCAAATGCCTCTTCTCTCAACACCAATTTTTCCGCCTCGATCTTGGAGTAATCCAAGACGTCATTGATGATAACAAGCAACGCTTCAGCAGAGTTCTTGATCGTGTTGGCGTAAAGTTCCTGCTCATCGTCCAGCACTGTATCGGTGAGCAGTTCGGCCATACCGACAACACCGTTCATCGGCGTACGAATCTCGTGGCTCATATTGGCCAGGAATGATGACTTGGCCCGGTTGGCCGCTTCGGCTTTGTGCCGCGCATCTTTGAGTTGTTGCTCGTATCGGATCGTATCGGTGATGTTAAGTGCAAGGCTCACAACATCGCCGCCCGCCCCACGTTGATCGATCAGTTTGATGTATTGCCCGCTCCATAACTGAATAATCGCCGGTTCCGGGGTCGCGGTTTGCCAACGATCAAGCATCTTTTCCCGCCACTCAATCGGCTCCGCATCTCCGATATCGACGATGCCCTCCTCGGTCGCATATTGAAGGATTTCGATGTAGCTGATCCCCGGTTTTACATCTTCGAGTCCATCAAACACCGCCAACCAGGCTTGGTTGGCCGCAATCATGCGGCTCTCGCCATCGAAGAATGCAAAACCATCTTGAATGGTTTGAATGGAATGCCACAGGCGGCGCTCGGCGATCTCAACCTTTTGGTGGGCCAACGTCAGGTCGGATTTCACACGCGCGTTTTCATCGCGCACGTTTTGCACTTCGGCGCGCGTTTCGACAATTTCCTCGCTTAGAGCCTTCGCATGCTTTCCCAGCTTGCGATTGGCTGCCTGCAACTCCGCTTGCTTTTGCTCCAAAAGCCGCTCTGCGGCCAGCCGCGCGCGACGTTCCTCTGCAAGTTTATTGGCCAGGCTCATATGCCAGTCTCCACCACGCCTGTTAACGAATGTGACCACACTCGGCGATTATGGTGAACAAGAGCTTAAACATCCCGACCGCACGTTGTCAGACGCATTTAGGCGTGGCACGATGGCCTTATTGAAAAAGGAGGGTATCATGCTCCGCCATTTCGCATGTCTTTTGTTAATCGTTTTCACCACCACATCTGTTTCTGCTCAGTCACCCGTTCCTGAAAAACGTCAGGTCGTAACGCAAGATACGGATTTCTTTGGGTCAGACCTTGAGCCGCTTTTTGACACAACTCTCGAGGCGTGCCGCACCGCATGTTTTGCCAATCAAAATTGCAAAGCCTACACGTTTAATACGCGTTCTAATTCGTGTTTTCCCAAAAGCGCTCTAACAGAAACGCAAGCCTATGAAGGTGCGGTCTCAGCAGAGATTCTGCAAACAGATATGCAAGTTCTGAACCAAGCCCAGGAGCGTGCAAATGACCTTTCTTTTCTATCTCAAAATGATTTGCAAAGTGCGCGCCAGTTGGCCCTGGACATAGGCGCGCGTCATCCCGGCGGTCAGTGGGACACGCCTACAATGATACAAGCGGCGCAGGATCGGGCTACCCAGCAAGATTACCTGAATGCCATGCGGTGGATGGGGGCCGCTGTTGCACGGTCTGACGTCTCGGATCAATGGGTGGAATATGCCCGCCTGTCGCGTTTGGTAGAAACGCAAAATGCAAATGACAAGCGCCGCTATGCCCAACAGGCGCTAGAGGCGTCGACCAATTCCTATCTGCGCGCTCTGCGCGACGCGGAACGCATAAATGCGCTGTTGCAGATGGCTGATGCATTAGAAGCACTTGGACGCGGACGCGACATGGTGCCCGCACTGCGATTGGCTGAAGCTATCCAGCCGCGTGAAGATGTGACGACCTCTCTAGAAGCTGCAATTGCAAAATACGGGTTCCGGATCGTGCAACACCGCTCTGATCACGAAAGTGCAGTGCCACGCATTTGTGCGGAGTTCTCTGATCCGTTGGTGAAAGCGGGTATCGATTACACACCCTTTGTGCGCCTGCCAGATGCCGGATTGGTGGTGCAGGCAGATACTCAGCAGATCTGCATCAGCGGTGTTGAGCATGGCGAACGGTATCGCATCACATTCCGTGCGGGGCTGCCGGCGGCAGATGGCGAAACCCTCACCCGAGATGTGGAAATTGCACAATATGTTCGCGACCGAAGTCCTAGTGTTGGCTTTGCCGGGCGCGCCTATGTGTTGCCCAAATCTATGGATGCCGCCCTTCCAATTGAAACCGTCAACCTTGATGAAGTTGATCTGGTTTTGCGCCGTGTCAGCGACCGCAACCTTCTGCGTGCGATTCAGGACAATTATTTTGGCCGTCCACTGAGCGCCTATGAGGACGCGCAGTTCTCTTCAAATGTGGCAGAAGAGGTTTGGACCGGCGAAGGGCTTGTTCAAAATGAGTTGAACCAGACGATGACCACGCGCCTGCCGCTTGGAGACGTGCTCTCAGAACAGGCTCCTGGGGTCTACGCCCTAACCGCGCGCGTGCCTGGCGCGAACATTTACGAAAACCCAGGTGCAACACAGTGGTTTGTGCTGACCGACCTTGGATTGACCACGCTTAAAGGCACCGACGGGCTGCATGTGTTTGTGCGTCAGCTCAGCGATGCCGCCGCGATGGAAGGCGTCAAGGTCACGCTCCTGTCACGTGCCAACAGGGTTCTTGGGGAAAGTCAAACCAATGCTGAAGGTCACGTTCTGTTTGCACCCGGATTGGCACGCGGAACAGGCGGTGCGGCACCGGCCATGGTGATCGTCGAGCAAGACGAAAAGGATATGGCCTTCCTGTCGTTAACCGATCCCGCCTTTGATCTCTCTGACCGTGGTGTCGAAGGGCGGCCCGCCGCACCACCAATTGACCTCTTTGCGACGACGGACCGGGGGGCATATCGGGCCGGAGAGACAATTCACGTCACAGCACTTGCCCGTGACGGCAAGGCCAAAGCCATTCCCGATCTTCCCTTAACAGCTATTCTTAAACGTCCCGATGGTGTGGAATATGCCCGCAAAGTGTCAAATCAAAGCCAGGCTGGTGGGCATGTGTTTGCATTCCCGGTTAGTCATACGGTCCCAAGAGGGACCTGGACAATTGACCTTCTGACAGACCCCGCCGCGACACCTATCGCAAGCCAAACTGTTCTGGTTGAGGACTTCTTGCCCGAACGCATCGATTTCGACCTCAGCTTGCCTGAAACCCCCATCAAACCGGGCGACACCGCACCTCTATCTGTTGAGGCAAGGTATCTCTTTGGCGCACCGGGAGCCGGGCTGAAAGCCGAAGGATCTGTCACCCTCAGCGCTCTTGAGACACTTGACACCTATCCAGGCTACACATTTGGCCGACACGATGAATGGGTGTCGCCACAAACCACTTTTCTGGAGGGCGGCACAACAGATGCCACCGGCGCATTGACATTGGATGTGACAATGCCCGAAGCGTCACAGAATGACCGACCTTACGAAGCCCGGTTCGCCATATCGCTCAAGGAAGGGTCCGGCAGACCCGTTGAAAGACGTCTGACCAAGGCACTGGCACCGTCAGGACCTATGATTGGAATTCGTCCAAGTTTTGAGGGTGTCGTGCCGGAAAATAGCAGTGCTGAATTTCAGATTATTGGAATTGGCCCTGATTTGGCGCCTTCGCAAATGAACGTCACCTGGACTCTGAACCGAGTTGAAACACGATACCAATGGTATCAGGCCTACGGCAACTGGAACTGGGAACCCATCACCACACGCGAACAAGTGGCCACTGGCACAGCAACTCTCGGTAGCGAGCCGTTAAACATTTCTGGACCAGTCAAGTGGGGGCGTTATGAGCTGGTTGTAGAGCGCACTGACGGTGCCTATGTCGCGTCGTCATCGGAGTTTTATGCCGGCTGGTATGCCCCTGCCGACGCCAGCAGTACGCCCGATACGCTTGAGCTTTCCTTGGATCGTGAAGACTACCGTTCCGGTGATACCGCCAATCTGCGCCTTGTCCCGCGCTATGCCGGCACCGCGCTCGTCACCGTCATGTCGAACCGGGTCATCCAAATGGAGGCTTACGAGGTGGTTGCAGGCGACAACCTGATCCCATTAACGGTAACAGACGACTGGGGTGCGGGAGCCTATGTCACAGCGCAAGTCATTCGACCCATGGATGTGGCGTCCGGCCAAAATCCCGCACGTGCCCTTGGCCTGTCTTACGCACAAATTGACCCCGGTGAAAAGCAGTTGGAGGTGAGCATTCAGTCACCCGACATCACCGCACCACGTCAAGCCTTACCGTTAAGTGTGCAAGTCAACGGCATACCTGAAGGCGAAACCGCCTACATGACACTGGCAGCGGTGGATCTAGGCATCTTAAACCTGACAGGTTTCGAAAGCCCGGACCCATCTGCGCATTATTTCGGCCAGCGCCGCCTGGGTGTCGAAATCCGAGACCTGTATGGACGGCTGATTGACGGAATGAATGGAGCGCAAGGTCAGGTGCGGTCAGGTGGTGATGCTGGTGCGCAAATGGATTTGCAATCACCCCCGCCAACCGAAGAGTTGGTATCCTTCTTCACAGGCCCGATTAAAATCGGCCCGGATGGCCGCGCAGAGACCCAATTCGACATTCCCGACTTTAACGGGACGGTCAGGCTGATGGCTGTGGTCTGGTCAGATACATCTGTTGGTCAGTCTGAGGCTGATACAATCATCCGAGATCCAGTTGTGGTCACAGCCTCTTTGCCACGGTTCTTGGCGCCGGGTGATCAAAGCGAAATTCTATTGGAGATCACCCATGCCGAAGGGCCCACAGGGCGCATGGGCTTGGACATCAGCGCTCAGGGCCTGACGCTTGCTGGAAATATCCCCTCGGGTCTCGACCTTGCTGCACAAGAAAAAGCGGTGCTGCGTATTCCCATTTCCGCCAATGATGTCGGCAACCATTCGATCCGGATCGCTCTGACAACCCCGGACGGTCGGCAACTCACCAAAGACCTGACACTGGGGGTCCGCTCACTTGATCCAGAAGTATCAAGCACGCGCCGGTTCTCACTCAACCCTGGAGACACCTTCACACTAGATGACGAGGTTTTTGCCGGGTTGAAACGTGACAGCGCAGAAGTCTTAATCTCATCCGGCGCTTTGGCTAAACTCGATGCGCCTGGTTTGCTCAGCGCGCTGGACCGCTACCCGTATGGCTGTACCGAACAAGTCGTGTCGCAGGCGCTTCCGCTTCTCTATTTCCAAGACATGGCGGGTGCGCTTGGTTTGGGCAATGCTGATCAGTCCAAGTTTAGGATCGAACAGTCAATTGAGCGCATTCTCACACGTCAATCCAGCGGAGGCGGCTTTGGCCTTTGGCGTGCTAGCTCTGGTGATTTCTGGCTGGACGCCTATGTCGCTGATTTCCTGTCTCGCGCTCGTGACGAAGGTTACGATGTGCCGGACCACGCCTACACCCTTGCCATGGACAATCTGCGAAACCGAGTGAACTACGCCCCTGACTTTGACAAGGGCGGCGAGGACATTGCTTACGCGCTAATGGTACTGGCTCGCGAAGGGGGCGCGCGCATGGGTGATTTGCGCTATTATGCGGACGTCAAAGCAGGCGCGCTGGCTACACCCTTGGCTTTGGCGCAGCTTGGCGCGGCGTTGGCCTACTACGGCGACCAGACACGCGCGGACCGCATGTTTTCTCTCGCCGTGACGAAGATCAACCAGACATCAGAGACCGAAACACAAGTTTGGCGTGTCGACTATGGAACCCGGCTTAGAGATCGCGCCGGCGTTTTGACGTTGGCCTCCGAAGCGGGGAGCAATGCGGTGAATGTGCAGACACTCGCTCAAAGCCTAGCCAATCCTGGACCCAATATGTCAACACAGGAACAAGCGTGGTCGCTTCTGGCGACGCAGAGCCTTTTGCGAAATCCCGGTGCATCACAACTCGCTCTGGATGGCACGCCACTTGAAAGTGCTTTAATCCGCAAATTTGACGCCGCCGGATTGGGAACGCACACGATCACAAATCAGGGCAACTCTTCGACAGAGATCACACTGACGACATTGGGCGTTCCTGAGACCGCCCCGGAAGCTGGCGGATATGGCTACGTTATTGAACGCAGTTACTACGATCTCGATGGTCAGCCTGTTGACCCAGCGCAAGTGATAACCGGAACCCGACTTGTAACGGTTCTCACAGTAAAGCCTTTTGAGAAAGGCGAAGCCCGGCTGATGGTCAATGACCCCCTGCCTGCTGGCTTTGAGATCGACAACCCGAACCTATTGCGGGCGGGAGATATTCGCTCGCTCAGCTGGCTGGAAAGGGTGGAAACGCAGCACACTGAGTTCCGGTCTGAGCGATTTCTGGCGGCTGTCGATTGGAGATCCGACAAAGCATTCCGCCTCGCCTATATCGTGCGAGCCGTGGCACCCGGGGATTATCACCACCCGGCGGCGTCAGTGGAGGATATGTATCGCCCGCAATATCGGGCCAGAACGGCCACAGGGCGTGTGACCGTCACAAATGAATAGGAACCGGCATACACGAAGCTGGCTTTGGCTTGGCTTGCTTGCCTTGTTACTTTTGGCTTCAGGGATCACGCGGGACGGTGTGGAACGATGGATCACGGCCACCAAACTACCGCCAATCATTCGCGAGGTCTCAACAGAAGTGCGCGATAGGGATGGTGAGCTGCTTCGCGTTTACACGGTTGAAAACGGGCGTTGGCGGTTGGCAGTCACACCAGACATGGTTGACCGGACCTATATTGAGATGCTCATCGCGTATGAGGACAAGCGGTTCTATAACCATGCTGGGGTTGACCCGTTGGCGTTTCTCCGTGCGTTTGTGCAGGCCATTTGGCACGGAGAACTGGTGTCAGGTGGCTCTACCCTGACTATGCAGGTCGCGCGATTGTTGGAGAACTCCGGCACCGGACGGCTTTCAGGGAAGCTTCGTCAGATGCGGGTGGCGCTGGCGCTGGAAAGAAAGCTCTCTAAAGACCAAATCCTGCAGCTTTACCTAGAACACGCACCTTTCGGCGGGAACCTTGAGGGCGTGCGCGCAGCGAGCTACGCTTGGTTTGGTAAAGAACCCAAGCGACTGACTCCAGCGGAGGCAAGTCTGTTAGTGGCGTTGCCACAAGCCCCCGAAGCGCGCAGGCCAGACACATCTCCGGACAGTGCAATGACCGCACGGAGTCGCGTTCTGGCGCGTGCTTTGAAGGCCAGCGTGATATCTCAGGGGGACGCACACGCCGCTATTACAGAAGCTTTGCCAAACAAGCGACGCGCATTTCCTAGCATCGCGCCGCATATCGCGGATCGCGCCTTGCGAGAGAGCCCGGCAGCAAAGCGTCATGACTTAACGCTTCGCAAATCCTTGCAAACCAGTCTGGAAAATCTGGCCAAACGCACTGTTCGCACCCTGCCAGAAGGTGTGTCCGTGGCCATCATCGTCGCAGACCACACAACAGGAGAAATCCTGTCATCTGTCGGATCTGCTGACTATAGCGCACACGATGCCCGGCAGGGCTTTGTCGACATGACACAAGCCTTCCGGTCGCCGGGTTCCACCCTGAAACCATTGATCTACGGCATGGCGTTTGATCGCGGTCTGGCGCACCCTCAAACACTGATCACGGACAAGCCCGTGAGCTTTGGGACCTATGCGCCACAGAATTTCGACGGCGCTTTTCGGGGAGACCTCACAGTGACAGAAGCTCTGCGTCAGTCGCTTAACATTCCAGTCGTTTTACTCTTGGACGCACTTGGTCCTGCGCACCTCCTTGAAGCCCTGCGAAAAAGTCACGTCCAGACAAAGCTTCCAGGGGATACACCAGGGCTTGCTGTAGGTTTGGGCGGCATCGGTATTACACCAGAAGGTCTAACGCAGCTCTATGCGATGATTGCCGGACAAGGTCAGGTGCGGAGACTGCACTGGCGCAAAGACAATAGAAACTACAACAAACAGCCCGTACTATCTCGTTCTTCAGCATGGCAAGTTGGCGATATCCTCGTCGGTCTCGCACCGCCACGAGGGTTTCAAACACAGCGCCTGGCCTATAAAACCGGCACCTCCTATGGACACCGAGACGCATGGGCGGTTGGCTTTGACGGACGCCATGTCGCAACCGTTTGGATCGGACGACCAAACAGCACGCCAGTTCCAGGTGCATTTGGAGGTGACTTGGCCGCTCCCGTATTGTTTGAGGTATTCCAAAGGATCAAACCAGCGCAAGATGCACTTCCGCCACCGCCGCCTGAGACACTTTTGTTGTCAACCGCGCAATTGCCCAAACCCTTGCGTCGATTTGCAGGCCGCACCACGGGTTTTGAAACGGCCAAAGATGCTCCAAAACTGATCTTCCCGCCCGATGGCGCAAAGCTTCTTCTGGAAAACGCTGCCCTGACCGTAAAGATGCGCGACGGCATTGGGCCATTTACCTGGCTGGCGAACGGCATGCCTGTTAAAACTGGCGAACGGCGGCGTGAAACTCAGATCAGCGGGTTAAGCCAAGGTTACTCGAAGCTCTCAGTGATTGATGCTGCAGGACGCGCTGCAAGCGTGACCGTATGGATCGACTAGGGCAGATCAGACATCATATTTCGCCACGGCTTTTTCATCCCACTCAAGGCCAAACCCCGGTCCTTTTGGTGCAAGATGCCCATTCTCGATCTCGTATGGCTCAACGGCGATAGCGCTGGTCACATCCATCCATTCCAGCAGATGACAATTAGGCGTTGCGGCCAGAACATGGGCGCTTGCCTCTGGGAACAGGTGGCTCGATACTGGCAAAGACGCTCCTTGCGTGATGGCCGCCGCGCGCATCCAGCCAGTCACACCGCCGATCTTGATCAGATCAAGCATTGCATGATCGCAAATCTCCGCCTGAACCGCGCGCGCAGCGTCATCCGGCAACCACCAGTTTTCGCCCGTTTGAACCGGTGTGCGAATGGCCGCACGCACGGCTCTATGCCCGGCATAATCTTCTGCGAGAACTGGCTCTTCTATCCAATCCAGATCAAATTCATCTTCGATCCTGCGCATCCTTCGGATAGCCTCAGCAGATGAAAAAGCTTGGTTGTAATCGAGCATCAGTGCCTTGTCGCGTCCTACAATGCCCCGGGCCGCACGCAGTCGAGCAAGATCATCTTCGACTGTTTCCGCGCCAAGTTTGAACTTCAAAGAGTCAAAGCCTTGTCTCAGAGAAAGTTCCAGATCCTTTACATCACGCTCTGGATCAAAGAAGCCATGGCTGTCGTAACATTTGATTGGCCTTTCTTCGGCACCCAAAAAAGCGGCCACAGACATATTCTGCGCTTTGGCACTCGCATCCCAAAACGCGACGTCAAGCCCCGCCATAGCCATACCGACGACACCCTGCCGTCCCAGTAGACGAAACATCACCTCCATTTCGGCAAACCTTGTGACGGGATCGATGGTCTTGCCATTCAGTGTGCCAGCAATATTCTCCACCATTGCGGTCAGCGGACGAAGCGACAAAGGCGTGTACCCAAAGATGTAACTCTTGCCGATAACGCCTTCGATAGTATTCACATCGATTAGCACCAACGGAGCCTTGTCGATTGTCACCTTGGCCGTCGTGATTGGCCGCGACAAAGGCACCATGGTTGGCCGCGCAGAAATAGATTTGATCGTTAAGCTTTGGGTCATGTCGAATGCCTCATCGTTGTCGATGCAGACACTCTTGCGGGTTCGTTTGTTAAAGTCGAGGCATCACACAAAATGAAAACCCCGATAGAACGCCGGGGCTTTGAGATTCCAAACACTCAGGGTTTAAGCCACATCAAATTGAAGGGCTCGAACCTGTTGAAAGAGACCAGTCTCATGCAACTTTGCGATCACGGAATCCGGCACAGGCGAATCCACGTACAAAAGCGCGATTGCCTCACCACCTACGGCTGATCGCCCCAAGGTAAAGTTGGCGATGTTAACATCGTTCTCGCCCATGGTCTGACCCAGCGCCCCGATAATCCCAGGCTCATCATGGTTGGTCGTGTAAAGCATATGGCGCCCGATCTCAGCGTCGATATTGATGCCTTTGATCTGAATGAACCGCGGCTTTCCATCGCTGAACACTGTACCACCGATGGAACGTTCACGTTCGGACGTCACCACAGTGAGCTTGATATAGCCCTCAAAAGCACCTGACTTGTCCTGCCGCGTGGTAGATATTTTGATGCCCCGTTCTTTGGCAATCAGCGGTGCAGACACCATGTTCACCTCGGGGTTCACAGACTTCATGATACCGGCGACAGAGGCACAGGTAAGTGCATCAAGGTTCATGCCACTCACGACACCATCGTAAAGAATGTTGATGGCCTTCACAGGTTCGTCCGTCATCTGGCCAATGAAATTGCCCAAGTGATCCGCGAGTTTAATCCATGGGCCCATGACCTTGGCCTCTTCTGCAGTCACTGACGGCATGTTCAACGCATTGGTTACAGCACCTGTCAAAAGGTAATCCGACATCTGTTCAGCAACCTGCAACGCGACGTTTTCCTGAGCCTCAGTTGTGGCTGCTCCAAGATGCGGTGTGCAGACCACGTTTGGTAGATTAAAAAGCGGGTTTTCCGTGGCGGGTTCTTGGGCGAAAACGTCAAATGCAGCGCCGGCCACATGACCGGATTGCAGCAGCTCGGCCAATGCAGCTTCGTCCACAAGACCTCCGCGCGCGCAGTTAATGATGCGCACACCCGGCTTGGTTTTG
>JBCAZO010000018.1:0-15603 GCA_038532975.1 Pseudomonadota bacterium | reverse complement strand
GGACCCATGGATGCTGCTGCATCCCCCCAGGCCCAGGCAAAGCTATTGGCATATTCCGCGCCCGATATTCCATTCGGTCCTGCGGAGAAACTGAACCCTGTCGGGAAGCCCCAGTAGACCCACCAGCCAAAGAAGTAGAAGGACGGGATGACGAATGCGAAGGCGAGGATGTTCTTCACGCCCGAAGAGAGCGCGTTCTTGGCGCGAGAAGCGCCCATTTCATAGGCCAGAAAGCCTGCGTGAATGATGATCATCAAGGGGATCGTAAGGTAGTAATACGTCTCTGCGAACATGGTGTTCGTCATGTTCCCCTTCGCCTCCATCTCGGCCACCTTGGCCGCGAGTTCCGCGAGTTGTTCTTCCATTTTTTATGTTCCCTCCGTGTTGGCCGGTCGTCGCAATTCGTTGTCCGTCGATTCCAGCGATGGCCATACTCAAGCTTGTGGCACGACATCCGCCAACAGTTTTTTTGGCGGATGTCGGTCTGGTTGATGTGTTGAAAGTGGCATGGGGCCGAGGTGAGAAAATCAGCCTTTGAATGAGGTTGTGCGCATCAGGGTTTGCTAAAAAACTGATTTTCAAACGGTTTTCCGGGATAGGATACAAGTTTCAGCCAAAATGCAATGGTATCGGCGCCTAAAAAATTGTTCTGGAAGGAAAAATTATTGAGCAAAAAGAAAATTTTAACATTTTTGCGCTGTGAGCCAAAAGTATACCAAAAAATGCCCAAAAATTAGGCATACCGGTAAGCTTATGATGCAATGGGACCAGATTTGTACCGAAATCGCCTTTTGGATCCTGCGCCGCTAGAGGGAATGTTTACAGTCTGACCGATGTTTATTCGGGCGTGCCTGAGGACGGAATAACCTTGCCGGGATTGAGAATATTCTTGGGGTCCAAAGCGGTCTTAAGGGCGCGCATGACGTCGAGAGCCACCTTGTCTTTGTAACGCAACATAGCCGGGAGTTTGGAAAGCCCAACACCATGCTCAGCCGAGAAGGAACCGCCTAAAGCGATGGCCTCTTCCTCTACCGCTCGATTGATGGAAGCGTGGGTGCTTGTGTCATTCGTACTGGGCCAGGCGGTGAAGTGCAGATTGCCATCGCCCAGATGCGCGACATTGAGCATCTTGATGCCCGGGTCAAGAGCAAGAATGCGTGTCTCGATCCGCTTCAGCAGGTCCTCCATGCGGTCTACAGGTACGGCGATGTCATTGTCTACGATGGGGTCGTGCAGGCGCGATAGTTCGGCTGCTGCTTCGCGGCGCGCCCACATCTCGGTGCGCTGGGTTTCGTTTTGCGCGATCACAGCATCAAGCACCTGGCCTTTTTCAAGCATCTGAGAAAGTGTTTGTTCCAGATGCGCACGGGCCGGGATTTCACCGTCAGGTGCCGGGTTGGCCTCGCGTGAGGACAAAGCACCTAGCTCGACAAAGATGTTCACATCGTAGCGCGATTCAAACGGCGCGCGGGCATCGGGGAATCGTTGCAGATGTGCTTCGATGAAACTTGCCGGCATGTATTCGAATGCCTCGATCGCGCCACCGGTTTCGGCCTGAAGCGTGTTGAGCACCTCAGTTGCGGCAGAAACAGAGGGGCAGGCCAGCATAGCGGAGGCATAAGCGCGTGGCTTTGGCATGAGCCGCAGCACAGCCGCCGTAATGACACCAAGCGTGCCCTCGGCGCCGATCATCAAATTCCGCAGGTCGTAGCCAGAGTTGTCCTTGTGCACCGCGCTCATCATATCAAGCACGCGGCCATCGGCGAGTACCACCTCTAGCCCAAGGCACAAACCCCGCGTACTGCCATAGCGGACCACATTCGAGCCGCCTGCGTTGGTCGATAAGGCCCCGCCGATCATGGCCGACCCGCGCGCACCGAAGGTGAGCGGAAAGATCAGGTCATGCGCATCGGTGGCCTCATGTAGCTGCGATAGAATCACGCCGGCCTCGACAATTGCGATGCGGCCCATGGGGCGGATTTCGCGGATGGTTGACAATCGGTCCAGCGACAAAAGCAACTGACCGTCCGCCTTGGTGCCCTTGGTGAGGCCCGTACGGCCAGAGACAGGAACCACCGGCATGTCATGCGCGTGGGCGAGTTTCAGGGCCTTGGACACCTCAGCCGTGTTTGCAGGACGCAGTACCGCAACTGGCGTGGTGTAGATGGTCCCGGTCCAGTCCCGCGCGAAAGGCTCAACAGCGGTGCCGGTCAGCACATAGGCCTCACCCAGGGCAGAGCGCAGGGCATTAAGAAGGGTGATGGCGTTACTTGTCATAGCAAGAAGACTGCGTGGCAAATCGCATCGCATCAAGCCCATTTGAGTATCAATTATCCCTTGACGCGCGCAGGTGCCTGTCTTACCTAGCGGCTCGGTCTGGCGGAGTAGCTCAGCTGGTTAGAGCAGCGGAATCATAATCCGCGTGTCGGGGGTTCAAGTCCCTCCTCCGCTACCAACCATCCAAACTCAAGTGTTGTATGTTTTGGTCAGCCATAGCGCGGGCGTTATGCGTATGCTCGGATTTGCGGGGCGCGGTTTACGTGCAGGACAGGCGCGGATTTTCGCTTTTGCATCAGCAATTCGGCTTCGAATCTCTTAAGAGTTCGGCGTGCGGCAGGGCCATAGGTTGTGAGGCTTTGGCCTAGGTTCGAAAGGGCGCTGTCGATCTCTGACACGGCTTTGGGGCCCAATGCGGATTGGGCGCATTCACCGGGCAGGAGGCTCTCGCTTGCGGCGCCCTCGGCAAACACGACCTCATGCCGGTCAAGCAGGAAATGGTGGTACTCTACGAAGCCGCCGCTCCGGCGATACACTTGATCCCCATCGACGAGATCGACAGCACGGACAAAGGCACTTTCGGTGCCAAAATGCAGCTCTACGCGCCAATCGTTCAACAAGACGCGATGCTGCGGTGAGACAATGAGGTCCCTATCGTTGCCCAGCGTGCCTGCCTGAATGACAATTGGTGCCAGACGGCCCAACGCGGGAACACGCACGCATCCTGTCCATCGGGTCGGTTGTGGCCCGTGGTCGGCCGTGTCCACAAAGTCGCCAGCTCTCAGAGTTTCGACAGGGCGCGGCCCGGTCGGCGTGTCAATCAATGTGCCTTCGGCGTAACACACAATGTCTGCACCTAGACCCAGATGCGGTGTAAAGTCATCGTTTTCTACGATGTTACCGACCGTGTAATTCACGCCCGCCGGAGGCACCCCATCCGGAAAAATCAGATAGTATCCGTCCTCGGCTTCACCGCCGACCGTGTCGTCGAGGTCGTCGTCGTTATTGAGATCAACGTCGATGACCGCAACGCGATACACCGTGCCATCTGCTGCGGTGACCTCAAACGTATAGTCCCAGATGATTTGTCGGAAAGTTCCGTCGATTTCGACGACCTGTTCCCCAATGCCGCCGAATTGTTCCTGAGCCGACACCTGTTCATTGGTCGGATCACCATTGAAAAGCGTGGCACCGTCGTTTTCCCGTACCGCGAAGTTCGTGGTCGAGCCGGTCCAGCTCCAGGTGCCGCCGTTTGGTGGGCCGAAATTATAGTTGAACGCAGAGCCGTTGACCGTGCTCTGCGTGCCAAAGATAACGTTCTGATACCCGTACCAAATGGGCATAACTGACCCTCAGACATCGTAAGTGTCATTTCTAGATGGTAGAATTTCGCATTTTGTTGTGACCGATGTAGGGGGAAAATTCGTCATAAATTTGCAAAGAAATTATATTAAAATATTGAAAATAAATGAATTATCCCAAAATGTGGCCTAACTTATCCTTTGGTAAAACGCATAGGTGCACAGATTATGTAGGCTTCTACCATTGTGCGAGTGTGTCACCCGTGTGCTAAAGATTGTTATTGGTTACAGCGATTTCCCCTTCGAGCCACGAGACAAAAGCGCGGCTGGCAGGGGTTGCGTCGTGGCTTGCCGGGGCGAGCAAGAAGTAGCCTTCTGGAAGTTTTGCTGTGCCATCAAATGGGCGGACCAATTGCCCGGCCTCAACAAGATCCGCAGCTAGGGCGTCATGGCTCATGCAGATACCTGCGCCGTGCAAAGTGGCTTGCATGGCGATCACATAGGTGGAAGCGAGGTTAACTGTATTGCTTTGGTCAAACGGCGTGTTTGTGGCGGTGCTCCAGTATTCCCAGTTTCCCATCATGCCAGAGCAATCGAACAGCCGGGCTGTTTTTAGGTCAAACTCGCCGTTCTGATACTGTGGGGTGCAAACCGGGTACATGGTGTTGGCGGGCAGAGGAAGTGCCGTTTGTGACATATCACCGGGACGGCCAAAACGGATTTCAACCGGTGCGTCGTGGGCTGAACGTTCCGGATCCCAGATGGCGGTCGAGATGTTGAGCGTGAGCCAAGGGTGCTGCGCATAGAGGCGCGGCAGGCGGGGGGCAAGCCAGAACACAGAAAACGCCATATTGCACTGAACAAGAAGGGTTTGGCCGGGATCACCGCCTGTAAAAGAGCGGGTGCCCCGCGCAAGCAGGTCAAACGCCTCTCGCACGGTGGGCAAGTAGTTTGCCCCTGCTTCTGTCAGGTGCAGAGCGCGGGTGCGGCGGATGAAAAGCTCCCGGCCTAGAAACGCCTCAAGGCTGCGGACATGCTGGCTTACGGCGGATTGGGTCAGGTTCAACTCTTGCGAGGCCAGCGTGAACGACAAGTGTCGTGCTGAGGCCTCAAAAGCGCGCAGCCAGGTGAGGGGGGGTAGACCGGTGTTATTCATGTTATGCACGATCCATGCATTAATTTTATTAATGTCATGGCGCGAAATCTATTGTTTGTAAAGTTTGAAGGGCTTGGGCAACGTGAGTGAAACATGCAAGAGGAGTGTTCCCATGTTGCAGCCGAAATCAAACGAGACACCCAATATTGCCTTCTGGCAAGAGCGCGTTGAAATGGCTGCAGCATTCCGCTGGACTGAGCGGCTCAACTTTCACGAAGCGGTGGCCAACCATTTCAGTCTGGCGGTGAACGAGGATGGCACACAGTTTCTCATGAATCCCAATCAGGCGCATTTCAGTCGGATCAAGGCAAGTGATCTGCTGTTGCTGGATGCCAATGACCCCGAAACACTTGATCGACCGGACGCGCCGGACCCTAGTGCCTGGGGTCTCCATGGGTCCGTGCATCGGCGCTGTCCGCATCATCGTTGCCTGATGCATGTGCATTCTATTCACGCCACAGTGCTGGCAAGCCTTGCGGACAGCACACTGCCGCCTATCGACCAAAACACGGCGACCTTCTTCAATCGCTATGTGATTGATGAGGATTTTGGTGGACTGGCCTTTGAAGATGAAGGCGAGCGCTGCGCGGAGCAGCTTCAGGATCCCTCAAAGAAGGTCATGATTATGGGCAACCATGGCATTCTGGTGATGGGGGATACTGTTGCGGATTGCTTTAACCGGATGTATTATTTTGAGCGTGCGGCGGAGACGTATATCCGTGCGTTGCAAACCGGACAGCCGCTGCGGGTGCTCAGCGATGAGATTGCGGAAAAGACAGCACGTGAGATTGAAGAGTATCCCGGTCAGGCCGAACGGCATCTGGCTGAACTCATGGCCATTCTTGACGCAGAAAGCTCGGATTATGCGAACTGAGGGGCGATGCCATGACAGATGCAGCACATGACCCGGAGGCGGATCGCTGGAACCATCGACCGGATGATCTTGTCACGCTGAACCCGTTGTTCAGCTGGCCGCCCAATCCCCGCGCGGTTTTGCGGTGGTATTCAGGTGCGTGGCTTCAGATCACCGCCCTGACGGTCTGTTTTGCCGTTGCGGTAATTGTCTATGTTCTCTTCCTGCCGCCCTTGGAGGCGATGCAAAGCTTTGCATTTGGCTGGATGTTCACGATTTGGCTGATCAACATGGTGCCCCAGATTTTGGTGGCCAGTGGCTTGCACTGGTGGCTTTACATCCGGCGTGGGCAGGACATGAAGACCAAGTTCGACCGCAGGGATCTAACGCGGAACAACGGCACCTTCACGTTCAACAACCAAGTTCTGGATAATATCTGGTGGACGCTGGGTAGTGCGATGACGGTGACGACGATTTATCAGTGGATCATCTTCTGGGCGATGGCAAACGGCTTTGCCCCGACGATCACGTTCGCCAGCGCGCCTGTTTGGTTTGTGGTTTGGATGTTCTTTATCCCGATGTGGTCGGGCCTTCACTTTTACTGGGTGCATCGACTGGAGCATCATCCAAAGCTCTATAAACATGTGCACGCGGTGCATCACCGGAACGTCAATGTCGGGCCGTGGTCAGGAATTTCGAACCACTGGTATGAAAATTGCCTTTATTTCACGACCTATTTCATACATCTGATCGTGGCATCGCATCCGCTGCACGTGCTGTTTCACGTCTATTTTCAGCAGATCAGCCCGGTTTTGTCGCATTCCGGGTTTGAGAAGCTGATCCCCAAAGATCAGCCAGCGGCGCGCGCCGGGGATTTCTTTCACCAGCTGCATCACCGGTATTTCGAGTGCAACTACGGCACGTCTGAGATCCCGTTTGATCGGTGGTTCGGCACGTATCACGATGGCACGGCCGACGCGACGGAGCGCACGCGGGCGTATAAGAAGCAAATGTATACGCGGTAAGTCGGATGATGGGAGAAGTCTTTTCTGAAAAGACTTCCCAAAAGCTTTTTGAAAGCTTTTGGCGTCTCAGGCGTGACCGGCCTCTGATGAGAGGGTAACTGAGCTCACGCCGAGCTTATTTAGCGCGGCTTCCCATTTGCAGTCATCTTGAGAGCCGAACACCAAATCCGGGTCCGCCTCGACCGTAAGCCAGGCGTTTTGCGAGATTTCTGCCTCAAGTTGCCCGGGACCCCAACCTGCATAGCCCAGTGCCACAAGGCTTTGTTTGGGTCCCTGTCCGCTGGCAATGTCCTCCAGGATATCAAGTGTCGCGGTCATGCCGAATGCGTCGTTCACTTCCAGTGTAGATATGGAAGAATGATGCGCGCCATCATGTAAAACAAAACCCCTGCCATTTTCGACTGGACCGCCGAAATGTACCGGCAGGTCCCGCGCATCATCCGTGCGTGAAATTTCCAATTGGTCCAAGAGGGTGTTCAGGCTCAGCCCGTCTGCGGGTTTGTTGACAATGAGACCCATTGCACCCTCGCCAGAATAAGCGCACATGAAGACCACAGATTGCGCAAATCTGGGGTCGCTCATGGCAGGCATGGCGATCAGCAGTTTTCCGGTCAGATCAATTTCTCGCACGTGGGGCCTCTGAGACTCACCTGTCTATGATGGGGGGCGCAATCGCCCGGTGCAAGCGTGGTCTCTTGGCATCACAACAAAATCTCGCTTGAATGTGAGTTGGACTTTATCGGCGGAATGGGCATTTCGTATCCTATGAAAATGATTCCAACTTTCCTGGCTGCGGCTGGTCTGGCTGCATTAGGCTCGCTCTCTGAGGCGCAGTCCTTTGACGTGGACGACGTGGTCAAGGCGCATGTGATCCCCGGCTGGCGGGGATCGGACGGCCGCCACGTTGCCGCGCTTCATCTGGAATTGGGCGAAGGATGGAAGACCTATTGGCGTGCGCCCGGGGATGCGGGCATTCCGCCACGGTTCAATTGGGCCGGTTCGCGCAACGTGTCCACTGTCAAAGTGGATTGGCCAATGCCCAAGCAAATCCCGCAGGGGCGTTACATGACCATTGGCTACGACAGCTCGGTGACATTGCCGCTGTATATCGCGCCCAAGGCGGCCGGGCGGGCGATGCGGTTGACAGGCGAGATTGAACTGGGCGTGTGTCGCGAGGTCTGTATCCCTGTGACGGTATCTGTGGCGCAGGATTTGCCAAACACCAAGGGCAAGCGCGATCCGGCGATTGTGGCCTCTTTGGCGTCACGACCCTATTCCGCGTCAGAGGCGGGTGTATCGGATGTGGCGTGCCGGATATCGCCGACGGAGGATGGTTTGCAACTTTCGGCGGTGATCACAATGCCAAAGCAGGGTGCGCGTGAGGTGACAGTTTTTGAGGTGGGAGACCCCAAGATCTGGGTCGCCCCAAGCAAATCAGAGCGTCAGGGCGGCAAAATCGTGGCGCAAACCACAATGCAGCATGTGTCGGGGCGGTCTTTCGCGCTGAAACGGTCTGATGTTCGGATCACGGTTCTGGGTCAGGGGCGTGCCGTGGAAATTCAGGGCTGCCCTGCGGACTGAACCCTGCGGCGCATGAGCGCTGTGATCACGTAGCACAGAACAAGCAATACGCTGAGACCAACAACAAAGGCGGCAAAGGCGATTGGCATCTGAGCGCTTTCGCCTGAGTCGGACGCGATGCCCGACAAGAATCCTGGCAAACGTCCTTTGATCGCTGTCCAGCCGAGTGTCAGCGCCATCCACGCGACTGAAATAACCACACCTGCACCAAGTGTGATTTGCAGCCCGCCCTGCCGGGTTCGCAAACCCCGCCGCAAGGACCGTGTGTAGTGATTCACATCATTCTGAATGGCCATGATCGCAGGCACGAGGATTAGGACAAGCACCATGCCAAAGCCTAATCCATAGACCAATGTGATCACCGCCGGTTTGATGAATTGCGCTTGGGTGGATTGTTCAAAGAGGAGCGGGGTGAGCCCTAGCACCGTGGTGAGCGTCGTTAGAAGCACCGGTCGCAAGCGGTCGGCAGCGCCTTCAATGATGGCCGGTATGATGGCGCGGTCGCGGCGGTAGTCGTCGATGGTTGTCACCAGAACGATGGAGTCGTTGATGATGATCCCGATCATCCCCAAAAGTCCGATTACGCTAAAGAGGCTGAAAGGAATGTCCCAATAGGCGTGGCCCCAAATCGCGCCAACAAGGCCAAACGGGATCACAGCCATGACCACGATAGGTCGCGTCCAGCTGGCAAAGACCCATGCCAGCACCAGGTAAATCCCCGCCAGTGTCAGGATCAAGCCGATACGTGTGTCCTGCAAAAACTCGTCTTCTTGTTCCGACAATCCGCCCAAACGCCATTCGACCTGATAGGTGCTGGAGATGTTGGGCAGAATCTCATCCCGGAGCGCATCAGTGACAGCCTGGGCGCGGGCGGGATCATCTTCTGCGACATCGCCAGTGGCATTAACCAGACGGATGCCGTTTTCACGGCGAATAGTAGAAAAGCCGATGCTTTGCTCGACGCTGACGATATCGGCTAACGGGACATATGCGCCCGAGGGGGCACGGATTTGCATCGCTTCCAGGAAATCGGCGGTAACTTCATCTTCGGGAAGCTCTACCCGTATTTCCGCACTACGTGGGCCAAGGGGATAAGTGGCGGCTTCAATCCCGCTAAGACGGTGACGGACTACACGGCCCATAGTGTCGGTGGTGAAGCCAAGCGCCTGTCCTTGCGCAGTGAGTTCGAGGACAAGCTCTTGCTTGTCGAAGGCGAGGTTGTCCTGCACGGCTGAAACTTCTGGAAAGCGCAGGAGCGCTTCTTTCAAAGCCTCAGAGGCCGCTTTTAAAGTGTCGGCAGAGGCACCGAAGAATTCGACATCAAGTGCATCCCCGCCGGGACCGGCACGCCAGCCGCGGAAACTTAGCTCTTCGACCAGCGGATGGCGATCGACGCGCTCTTGCAGATCACCAACGAAAGCGAAGCTGGAATACGGCCTTAGATCGGGGTCGATGAGTTCAATCGAAATGCCGCCCAGTTGATCCGGGTCCTTGGTGTCGGCGCCTGCGAGTCCAAAACCGGCATTGCCACCGATTTCGGCCAGAACGAAATCGATTGGATTGGCACCGTAGCGGGTCTCATACTCTTGCCCCAGTTCTTCGGTGGCGCGTTGCAATTCACGCATCATTTCAAGGGTGTCTGCGCGCGTTGCACCGGGTGCCATCATGAAGTTAGCGGTGACACTGCCGCGTTCGGGAGCGTTGAAGAAACGCCATTGCACGTCACCTTTGATGAAAAGCGCGGCTTGAGTGGAGAGCAGCACGACGATGAAGGCAAAAACCGGATACCGCGCCTTGATCACGAGAGCCATCAGAGGGCGGAACAGTGTTTCACGAACCCAGGTAAAGCCGCGATTGACCATCCGGCTGGGCCAGTCATACCAGCGCTCGCGCCCGGCGTGAGTGAGCGCGTGGGACATGTGGTTGGGCAGGATAAGGAAGCACTCGATCAACGAGGCGATGAGAACCGCGATGACGGTGAAGGGAATGGCGTAGATCAGATCGCCAAAGCGACCGCCGATGGCGACGAGGCCAAAAAAAGCGATAAGCGTTGTCAACGTCGCGCAAAACACCGGAAGCGCCATGCGGCGTGCGGCGCGTTCGGCGGCCTGCACCGGCGTTTCCCCAAGCTTTCGCACGCGCGCATCGGCATGTTCGCCCACGACAATGGCGTCATCAACGACAATGCCGAGCGTGATGATGAGCGCAAAAAGCGAGACCATGTTGATTGTCAGGCCCCCTAGATACATGAGCGCAATCGTGGCCAGCATTGCCACGGGAATGCCGGCCGCAACCCAAAACGCAGTGCGCGCATTCAGGAAAAGGAACAATAGCCCAATGACCAGCGCCAGACCCGTCAAACCATTGTCGAGAAGCGTTTGCAGGCGGGCTGAGATAGCTTCGGATCTTGTGCGGATCAGCATAACCTCGACCCCTTCGGGCAGGGTGGATTGCATGGTCTCGGCAATCTCTTCGACCTGAGCCTGAATGGCGATGGCGTCGCCTTCAGCAGAACGGTCGACGCGCACGGAGATAGCGGGTTTGTCCTCAACAAAATAAGAACGCACGCGGTCAATGCCCTCACTGCGCACAGTGGCGACATCCCCAATCCTTAGCTTGGTGCCATCGAGGTTGGAGCGCAGGACAATGCCTTCGATATCTCGCGTATCGCGCTTTTCAACGCCGACCCGGACGCGTGTGTCGCCACCGCTGACATCTCCAGCAGGGTCCGCCTCGACCTCCTCCTCAATGGCCTCGGCGATTTCGGCCATGGTGATGTCAAAGGCTAGCAGATTTGTGGTGGGTACTTCGACAATGGTGCGCGGATCAGCAATGCCCCGGATCGTGGTGCGGGTGACGCCTGCATCATAGAGCCGAAGCACAAGCTCATCGGCATATTGGCCGATTTGTGTGACGTCGACTGGGCCGGAGATAACCACATCTGTCACGCGGTCACGCCAGACTCCGCGTGTCACGGTTGGTTCTTCCGCGTCTTCAGGCAGGTCGGTGATCGTGTCGACAGCGCTTTCCACATCTGCTGCAGCGCGGGACATGTCCCAACCGGGTTCAAACTCCAGAACGATACTGGCGTTTTCTTCGCGACTGGTGGCCGCGCTCTCGATGACACCTTCCACGGCCAAAAGCGTGGGTTCAAGAAGCTGAACCACGGCGCTGTCCATATCTTCGGCGCTTGCGCGGTTCCAGATCACAGACACAGTGACATTGTCGACAATCACGTCTGGAAAGAACTGCGCCTTCATGCGAGGTGCTGCGGCAAGGCCCAGGATAATGAGCAACACCATCAGCAGATTGGCGGCGGTACGATGGCGGGTGAAATAGGAAATCATCCCGCCGGCACGGTCTGGCAGGTCGCGCATCATAGCCTAGCCGCCCATCCGGCGTTCAAGCCGTTCGACAACACGTGCAGGCACACGTGGTTGGGTCAACTGTTCTTGCAGGCGCTGTTTGACGGCCTCGGACATGTCCTTGTTTGATTGGACAAAAGCCTGAAGCCGCGCGCGATGCTCGTCGCTTAACTCAAGCAGGTCAGCGGAGGCCTGTTGAGCAGCGCCAAGCGGCTCGGTGACCCGGACTTTTAGACCGGGGCCAAGAAGGGGCGTGCGCTGGGCAACAATTCTCTGTCCTTGCAAACTGTTGCCGCGCACGAGGATTTCGTTCCCTTGACGACGCAAGAGTGTGACCGCACGTGCCTCCAACCTGTCGTCTTCTCCCACCACCAACACGCGCCCATCGGCCCCTAGCGCCGTTGCGGGAAGACGCACAACGTTTTCAAGTGGCGGCTCAGTGATTTCCACAGTGACAAAATCGCCGGGTTTGAAACCAACGGCACTGTCCAGCTGAGCAAAGACAAGGCGCCCGGTTTGCCCGTCGTCCACCGATCCGCTGTCGTGCGTGATGCGCCCCGTGCTTTCAATTTCAACGCCAAACACATCAAGGCGCGCAGTGATTGGGGTTTGGGTGATGCGTCCGGTTTCATCCAGCAGGCGTGTATGCTGCGCCGTGGATAGGCGGAACGCCACATCAAGCCGCGCACTGTCGACCAGATCGGCCATCTTTTCGTTGGCAGAGACAAACCGACCTTCGACCACGGATACATCGCCGAGAGTGCCGGAAAACCCTGCGACGATGCGCGTATCTTCAAAACGCTTTTTGGCCTCGGCAAAGGCGATCCGCGCCCGGGCGAGTTGTGTTTGAGCCTGATCCACGCGCGCTTCTGCCACGGCAAGGGCTTGTCGGCGCGATAGAACCGTCTGATCGGCTTGCGCCATTTCAAGCTCGGCAAGTTCCACAGTCGCAGCGGTGCCAACGCCACGTTCTTGCAAATCAAGCTGACGAGTCAGTGCCTTATCACGCAATTCGGCTTGGGCACGGGCGGCATTCAAATCATCCTGAGCAAGGAACAGACCACGTTCTGCTTCGCGCTCTTCAGCTTCGGCATCGGTGACATCGCTTTGTGCCCGATCAAGCGCGAATTGCGCGTCCGCCGGATCAATCCGCGCCAGAAGCTGGCCTTCTGTGACACGTCCGCCATCCTCGAATTCCGGTGCCAACTCGACCAGTGTGCCGCCAGTCCGTGCGCGAATTTCTAATGTACGGCGACTGATCACTTCGCCAAAGGCCACGAGTGTTGGCGTTTCGGTGGCAAGTCTACCTTCAACTGTGTTGACAACGAACACCCGTTCACGCCGAGGTGCGCTTGGCACCTCAGCGGCGATGCGTTCCTGAATGGCGGAATAAACGATTTGACCAGCATAGACGAACAGGCCCAATGTCAGAGACAACAGGAACAGTCCGGTCAGGCTGGTGCGCAAGAACCGCATTGGCAAAGACCTTTTGAGATGCACGAAGGCAATCGTTTCTTCCCAAGAATATATGAAAAAACACGAATATTTCGAGGTTTAACGCACGGAGTAGTTATTTCCGGCGCAAATGTTCGTCCAGTCGAGGCATGATTTCTACGAAATTGCAGGGTCGGTGACGATAGTCGAACTGGTGTTGAAGAATTTCGTCCCATGCGTCTTTGCAGGCGCCGGGGCTTCCGGGCAAGGCAAAGAGGTACGTCCCACCAGCCACGCCGCCGGTCGCGCGGGACTGCACAGCACTGGTGCCGATTTTCTGCATCGAGACAATGGTAAAGACCGTGCCAAAGGCGTCGATTTCCTTTTCATAGACATCGCGGTGTGCCTCGACGGTCACATCTCGGCCGGTCAGGCCGGTGCCACCTGTCGAGAGTACGACATCCACGGTTTCATCTTCGATCCAGGTGCGCAGCTGCGCGGTTATCTGGTCGCGTTCGTCCTTAACGATGCGCCGTTCAGCAAGGTGATGCCCGGCAGAGGTAATCCGCTCTGCCAGCACATCGCCGGATTTGTCCTGCGAGGCGTCGCGGGTGTCAGACACGGTCAGGAGAGCGATGCGGACCTGGATGAAGTCCTTGGTGTCGTCATTTTGGGACATGGCAACCTGTGACTAGTGTGATCAGATATCGAACCAATTGGGGCGCGGCCCAAGATTGACAACATGCGTTGCGCCAATCTGTCCGGTTTGCCCCCAGCTGTCGTGGATATGACCACAAACGGCCAGTTTGGGCTGGATGCGGGTGATGGCGTCTCGGATGGCAGTTGATCCCACCGACATGCCAGCGGAGGTGAGGTCAGCCACGCCCTTGGGTGGGGAATGCAGGATCAGGATGTCGGCGGTCTCACAGGTGGACAGGGCCTTTTCGGCCTCTGCTTCGCTGAGGTCACAGGACCAGTCACCAAAGGGCGTGGTGGGCACGCCATAGCCTAGGCCGAAAATCTTTATGCCATTGATAGTGCAGGCCGAACCGTGAAGGACCGTGGTACTGGTATGGGCTGCGTCCCGCAGTTCCTCGGCACTTTCAGCATTGCCGGGAACCACGATCATCGGAGCCTTGATGCCAGTGAGTAGGTTCATCGCTTCGGGCAGGCCTGTGCGATGATTGCAAAAGTCTCCTGCACCGATCACAAGGTCTGCCGTTGCACTGGCCTCAACCAGAATGTCCGCCTTGGACCGGTTGTGATGTAAGTCAGAAAACGCCATGATCTTCATGAACCGCCCTCCAGACGCGCCTTCAACTCAAGAAGATCGGCCCAGGCCTCTCGCTTGGCCGCCGGGTTGCGCAAAAGGTAAGCTGGGTGAAACATGGGCAGCGCAGGTTTGCCATATGCCTCGGCCCATTTCCCGCGCAGGCGGGTAATGCCGCGTCGACCCAGACCGGCATCGCAACTGATATTCCCAACAAGAACAACAACATCCGGGTTCACCAGATCGACATGCCGCTGCATGAAGGGGCGCATCATGGCGATTTCTTCGGGTTTCGGATCGCGGTTTTGCGGTGGGCGCCAGGGGAGGACATTGGTGATATAGACCCCCGCTTCGGGTGTGTCCAACAGTCGATCCATGTCGATGGCCGCGAGCATTTTGTCCAGAAGCTGCCCGGCGCGGCCGACAAAGGGCTTGCCCTGCTGGTCTTCATCACGCCCCGGAGCTTCGCCGATGAACATAACGCGGGCGGTTGGGTGGCCATCAGAGAAGACGAGGTTCCGGGCACCGCGTTTGAGATCGCAATGCTCATATGCACCAAGAGCAGCTAGAAGGCCGGGAAGGTCCTGCGCCCCTGCGGCGGCGGCGCGTGCGTCCCCGATTGGGTCTGCATCTGGCGTTGAAACAGCAGGCGCCGGCGCAGTCCTGGACTTTGGTTTCTCGATCCGCTCCGACACGGCATAGCGGTCCACAGGTTCATCGCCGATGGCCTCGTTTGCGCCGAGGTCAATCTGCCATTCAAGCTGAGCCAATGCGGTGTGAGCATCCGAATCCATGCTCTGAGTCTAGGCCGAGTTCGCGACGAGGGAAACGGGCCGTTTTGGCCTGTCGGTATTACGTTGGTATTGCGCGGTGCGCGCATCGGTCTGTACGCCCCCTTGCCCTTGGCCCCTGACCGCCCGTATAAGCGCAAAAATTCCGGAACGGAGCGCTTGATGGCTTTTTCGCATTCGCACCTTTTGGGGATCGACCCCCTGTCGCCGGAAGATATCAACGCCATTCTCGATCTTGCCGAGCAGTATGTGAAGCTCAACCGCCGTGAGGTGAAGCACGGTGATGCGTTGGCAGGTCTCACGCAGATCAACATGTTCTTTGAAAACTCCACCCGCACGCAGGCGAGCTTCGAGATTGCGGGCAAGCGGCTGGGCGCGGATGTGATGAACATGGCGATGCAGGCCAGTTCGATAAAAAAGGGCGAGACGCTGATTGATACGGCGATGACGCTGAATGCGATGCATCCCGATTTGCTGGTGGTCAGGCATCCGCAGTCAGGGGCGGTAAACCTGCTCGCAAGATCGAGAATGGCGTTGATATCTTCCGGCG
>JBCAZO010000017.1:0-15619 GCA_038532975.1 Pseudomonadota bacterium | reverse complement strand
CAGTTGGAATCGGGACGTCAATTAGAGGTGCTCTCGCGGTTTGAAGGCCCGATATCAATCCGCGTGACCGGAAGCCCGCCACCGACATTGATCCCCGATCTCAATCTCTTGGTCAAACGTCTGCGCAACGAGGCGGGGATCGACATTGCCCGCGTGCGTTCCGAAAGCTCCAACATCACCATCGAGGCCGTGTCACGCGCCGAGATTCGCAGGCATCTGCCCAAAGCGGCCTGTTTCGTGGTGCCCAACATCGACCGGTTGTCGCAATACCGGGCCGCACGCAACAGCCGCGCCACGAACTGGAGCCTGTTGCGCACACGCGAAAAGCTGGCGATTTTCCTGCCCAATGATGCCTCCCCCCAGGAGGTGCGCGATTGCCTGCACGAAGAGCTGGCCCAGGCGCTTGGACCGCTCAATGACCTCTACCGCCTGCCGGACAGTGTCTTTAACGATGACAATGTGCACACGGTGCTGACCGGGTTCGACATGCTGATCCTGCGCGCATTTTACGACGCCGACCTGCAATCAGGCATGACCCGCGCACAGGTGGCGGCAAAACTGCCTGCAATTCTGGCGCGTCTTAATCCGCGCGGCGAACGGCTTGCCTCGAACCCGGCCCCGTCCACACCGCGGGTTTGGATCAACGCCATTCAAACCGCCCTGGGACCCGGTGCACGCCACGCGCAACGCCTTGGCGCGGCAACCACGGCCCTGCGGACCGCACAATCAGAAGGCTGGACAGACCACCGCCGCGCCTTTTCGCATTATGCCATGGGCCGGTTGACCCAGACGACAGACCCCGACACCGCCTTGCAGCATTTTCAGCTGGCCGATCAATTCTACCGCCGCACGCCGGGGGCCGACCTGCACCGAGCCTACACCGCGTCGCAACTGGCGGCTCATGCGATCAACCAGGGCAATGGCCCAAGGGCACTGGCCATTCTTGGACCGAACCTTGGTATCGCCGAGCGCTATGAGAACGCCGCACTTCTATCCACCTTGATGCTCTTGCGCGGCGAAGGTCTTGATCTTGTCGGCCGCAAGGGCGAAGCCGACCGTATCCGGGTGGACAGTATCGGCTGGGCACGCTACGGGTTCGGCGCGGATTGGGCGGTGCGCGCGAAACTGCGCGAAATCTCATCGCTCAGCCCGGCAAGAGGACGCAGCGGCGGGTAAGACATGATCGTCATTCTGGGGGCAGTTCTGGGCGCGGCTTTGGGCGCTTTTGTGGCCTATCGGCGCAAGGGTAAACTGGCCGACATTCTGCAATACGCCTTTGTCTATTGCCTGATCTTCACGCTCGCGGGCCTTTTTGCGACTTTGATCATTCACCGCATGTCCGTATAAGGACCCATGTTTCTTCCCTTCTTCGATAATCTGCGCAAGGCGGGGCTTCCGGTGTCCTTGCGCGAATACCTGACCTTTCTGGAGGCGATGGGTGAAGGTCTTGTGACCTATGACATCGAAGGGTTCTACTATCTGGCGCGCACCGCCATGGTCAAAGACGAGCGCATGATTGACCGTTTTGACCGCGCCTTTGCTGCCAGCTTCGAAGGGCTGGAGGCGATCAGCGCAGCGGATGTGATGAGTGCCGTGGAAATCCCCGCCGAATGGCTGGAAAAACTTGCCGAAAAACACCTCACGCCAGAGGAACGCGCAGAGATTGAGGCTCTGGGCGGGTTCGACAAGCTGATGGAGACGCTCAAGGAGCGGCTGAAGGAACAACAAGGCCGCCATCAGGGCGGCAACAAGTGGATCGGCACAGCAGGCACCTCGCCCTTTGGAGCCTATGGCTACAATCCCGAAGGCGTGCGCATCGGCCAGAAAGAAAGCCGCCATCAGCGTGCGGTCAAGGTCTGGGACAAGCGCGAGTTTCGCAATTTTGACGACACGGTCGAGCTGGGCACGCGCAACATCAAGGTGGCGCTCAAGCGCCTGCGCCGCTGGGCGCGGGACGGCGCGGAGGATGAGCTGGACCTCGATGGCACGATCCGGGCCACAGCGGAACATGGGTATCTAGATGTCAAAACCCGGCCCGAACGGCGCAATGCGGTCAAGGTGATCCTGTTTCTGGATGTAGGCGGCTCGATGGATCCTCATATCAAACTTGTGGAAGAGCTTTTTTCCGCCGCGCGCTCCGAATTCAAGCATCTGGAATATTACTACTTCCATAACTGCCTCTATGAGGGCGTCTGGCGCGAAAACCGCCGTCGATGGGATGAGCAGACACCGACAGATGAGGTGCTGCGCACCTACGGGTCTGATTACAAATGCATTTTTGTGGGGGACGCTTCGATGTCACCTTATGAGATTGCCTATCCCGGTGGAGCCAATGAGCATTGGAATGCTGAAGCCGGACAGGTCTGGCTTGAGCGCGCGCGGCAGCAATGGCCCAACCACCTCTGGATCAATCCCGTACCCGAAGCCTATTGGGGATATACGCATTCGATTGGCATGATCCGCGAGATTTTCGAAGACCGCATGGTGCCGATGACACTGCAAGGGATCGAGCGTGGTATGAAAGAGCTGGGACGGTAACTCAATTGAGTGGCTGCTGAGTGGCTGGGACACGCAGTTTTCGGTATCGGGGTATTTTTGCCAAGAAAAAAGCAGGTGGTGGACAAAGTCTTTGACCCGTGACACTTCCCCCTTATGAACGCGCGCAAGATCATCATTGATACAGACCCCGGTCAGGACGATGCCGTCGCAATCCTGCTGGCGCTGGCAAGTCCGGACGAAGTTGAGCTCTTGGGAATCACCTGTGTGGCGGGCAATGTGCCGCTTGATCTGACAACACGGAATGCGCGCATCGTTTGTGAATTGGCGGACCGACGTGAAGTGAAAGTGTTCGCCGGCTGTGACCGCCCGATGGGACGAAAACTTGTCACGGCCGAGAATGTGCATGGCAAAACGGGACTCGACGGGCCGACCCTGCCCGAACCGCAGATGGCATTGCAGGACATGCATGCGGTCGATTTCATTGTTGAAACGCTGCGCACAGAACCTGCAGGTTCAGTCACGCTTGTGCCAATTGGCCCGCTGACGAATATCGCAACGGCATTCAAGACGGCCCCTGATATCATTGAAAAGGTGCAGGAAATCGTCCTTATGGGCGGGGCTTACTTTGAAGTTGGCAATGTCACTCCGGCAGCGGAATTCAACATCTACGTGGATCCGCAGGCCGCAGAGGTAGTGTTCGGCTCGGGTGTTCCGCTCACGGTGATGCCGCTTGATGTCACGCATCAGGTGCTTGTCACGCAAGAGCGCAATGCTGCCATCCGCGCGCTTGGCACACCCGTGGCCGAAGCTGTAGCGCAAATGACCGAGTTCTTTGAGCGCTACGATCGTGAGAAATACGGCTCGGAAGGCGCGCCATTGCATGACCCTTGCACCATTGCTTATCTCATCCGTCCGGACCTCTTTTCCGGGCGGCATGTGAATGTTGAAATTGAAACCACCTCTGAATTGACCCTCGGCATGACCGTCGCGGATTGGTGGGGTGTCACGGATCGTGCCCCCAACGCGCAGTTCATGGGGTCGGTGGATGCAGATGGGTTCTTTTCCCTCTTAACCGAAAGGCTGGCCCGGCTATGACGCGGCTTACACTGGCAAAAATGGATGATCTGGATCGTGTTCTGCCCCTTGTGGCGGCTTTTCACGCCGAAGAAGGCGTAGAACAGGACGACGCCACGCGGCGCGCGGCCCTTGTTCCGCTGCTGGAAGGCTCGCCGCATGGCTGCGTCTACCTGGCCGGACCGACGCGTGCACCCATTGGGTATGTCATTGTCACTTTTGGCTGGTCCGTGGAATTTGGCGGGTTGGATGGGTTTCTCGATGAGATTTACATCCGCCCCGGCGTGCGCGGGCGCGGGATCGGATCTGAAATTCTCATTTCTTTGCCCAAGACGCTGGCGGCGGCAGGCATGAAGGCCATTCATCTTGAGGTGAACAAGGACAATGCGCAGGCCCGCAGCGTGTATGAAAAGATGCATTTCTCGCCTAGAGAGAAGTATATGCTGATGACGCGTAAGCTCTAGCTTTCGTTTGAAAATCCCCTAAATTGCTGGCTATGAGCCTGCATATTCCATTTGACAACTCCTATGCTCGGCTGCCGTCGCGATTTTACACGCGTCAAAGCCCGGTGCCGGTGCGCGAACCGGAATTGATCGCGTTCAACGACGGTTTGGCCAAAGAGCTTGGCATACGCTCCGGATCAGAAGTAGAACGCGCGCTGGTGTTTTCGGGCAATCGCGTGCCGGACGGGGCTGAGCCGCTGGCGCAGGTCTATGCCGGGCATCAGTTCGGCGGGTTTTCCCCACAGCTGGGCGATGGACGCGCCAATCTTTTGGGCGAGGCCGTTGTCGGAGACCAGCGCTACGACATTCAGCTCAAAGGTTCTGGCCCGACGCCATATTCCCGGATGGGCGATGGGCGCGCGTGGCTGGGGCCGGTACTGCGCGAATATGTGGTGAGCGAGGCAATGCATGCCCTTGGTATCCCGACAAGCCGCGCTTTGGCCGCGACGCTCACAGGTGAATCCGTTTATCGCGAAACAGGCGCCCTGCCCGGCGCGGTTCTGACACGCGTGGCGGCAAGCCACATCCGCGTCGGCACGTTTCAGTATTTCGCCGCGCGCCGCGATCTGCCTGCGCTAGAAGCGCTTTTTGCGTATGTGGTTGAGCGGCACTATCCGGGCATTGAAAGCCCCGAAACCTTGCTTGACGCCGTCATTGACCGTCAGGCTAGGCTGATTGCGCAATGGATGTCTGTGGGGTTCATCCACGGGGTGATGAACACCGACAACACCACATTGTCGGGTGAAACCATCGACTATGGGCCCTGTGCGTTTCTCGACATCTATCATCCCGACACCGTGTTCAGCTCCATCGACGCGCATGGGCGCTATGCCTACTCCAACCAGTCCAATGTGATCGTGTGGAACATGGCGCAACTGGCCACCGCGCTGGTGCCCCTGATGCCGGATCAGGATCAGGCCATTGAGGTGTTCACCAAATCCGTCCACGCCATGCCGGAGAAGCTTCAGACCGCCTGGCGTGAGCTTTTTGGCCGCAAGATCGGGCTGGCGCAGGCATCACAGACGGATGAGCCACTGATTGCAAAGCTTTTACAGATCATGGCCGAAGGCCGCGCGGATTTTACCAATACGTTTCGCGCCCTGAGCGATGGCAAGGCTCGGGATCAGTTCCTTGATCCAAACGCCTATGACGCGTGGGAGAAAGACTGGAAATCACGCATTGAGGGTGAAGAAGACCCCATATCCATAATGCGCAACACCAATCCGGTCTATATCCCGCGCAATCACCGCATCGAGCAGATGATTCAAGCCGCTGTTGCAAGGGATTTTGCCCCGTTTGAGCGATTGAACACCGTGCTCTCCACCCCCTTTGAGGTCCAGGAAGGCGCAAATGACCTGACCTATCCGCCCGAACCCTCAGAGGTGGTGCAGCAAACTTTCTGCGGCACCTAAGAATTTGCGATGTGCCCCCGCCTAATGTCTGGATTCCTGACGCGATAGCGGATATCCAACGATCCCGACAGAGCGGTGGCAGAGCATATGACCGACACAATTATCGACCGTTGCGAAACCAAAGGTCTGCGTATGACAGACCAGAGGCGCACCATTGCCAGCGTTTTGGAAGAATCCGACGATCACCCTGATGTCGAGGAGCTTTATGCCCGGGCGAGCGGCCGGGACCCCAACATTTCCATCGCCACAGTCTATCGCACTGTAAAACTCTTTGAAGAAGCGGGCATTCTCGACAAGCTGGAGTTTGGCGACGGGCGCGCGCGCTATGAGGATGCGGAACGGGATCACCATGACCATCTGATTGACCTGAATTCCGGTGAAGTCATTGAATTTGTCGATCCCGAGATCGAGCAGCTTCAGGAGAAAATCGCCAAAAAACTGGGCTATCGCCTCAAGGGGCATAAGCTAGAGCTTTACGGCGTGCCGATCTCAAAAAACTAGAGCGCTCTTGTAGTCCCTCTGAATGCCGCCTAAGGCGGATGCATCTGTACTTCCCGAGGCACTGATGGACAATTTGCGCGGCATCATTTTCGTGATCGTGGCCATGGCGGCCTTCACGATAGAGGATATGTTTATCAAACAACTGTCCACGACATTGCCTGTTGGGCAAATTCTGATCGTGCTTGGGATCGGCAGCGGCACGATTTTCGCCGCTTTGTCCTTGCTCAATAGTCAGTCTCTCATACGCCGCCAAATCTGGCAGCCGATGTTTCTGTGGCGCGCCCTGAGCGAGGCGATTGCCGCGATTTGTTTTGCCACAGCCCTGTCTTTGGTGGACCTTTCGGTCGTTGCATCCGTGTTTCAGGCCACACCACTGGTCATCACCATGGGAGCGGCGCTTTTCCTTGGCGAGAAAGTGGGCTGGCGACGGTGGAGTGCGATTTTCATCGGGTTCATCGGCGTGTTGATGATTATCCGCCCCGGTCTGGACGGGTTTGATCCCAATGCTCTGCTGGTGCTTGGGTCGGTTCTCTTCGTCACGGTGCGCGACCTGATCACGCGAAAGATCGCGGCTAACGTTTCTTCGACCGTTATCTCTTTTCAAGGGTTCGCGGCGTTGATCCCTGCCGGCGTCATTCTTCTTTGGATGACTGGAGAACAGGCACAAAGCACAGGAAACGCTGAAATCTGGATGCTCTTGGGCGGCGTGATTTTTGGTGCCATTGGATATTATGGCATTGTCCAAGGCATGCGCCTGGGAGATGCGGCGGTTGTGACGCCTTTCCGCTACACGCGGCTGCTCTTTTCGCTGTTGGTCGGCATCATCGTGTTTCAGGAAACGCCAGATGCGCTCACCCTCATCGGGGCCGCCTTGATTATCTCCACGGGTCTCTTCACCTTTCTGCGCGAGAGACAGCTGGCCAAGGCCGAATTGGCTTAAACCCCTTACCTACGCGCGGTTGCATTCCAGCGCAGACTTGGTATTTCAGCGCCAAAGTTTGATTAATTTGGAGCGGCCCCATGAGCCTGATTTACGATGTCCACGCCCGTGAAATTCTCGACAGCCGGGGCAACCCGACGGTGGAAGTCGACGTCATCCTCGAAGATGGCACCATGGGCCGGGCCGCTGTGCCATCCGGGGCCTCCACAGGCGCGCATGAGGCGGTGGAAAAGCGTGACGGTGACAAGGCGCGCTACATGGGCAAAGGCGTGCTGGAGGCTGTGGCCGCAGTCAACGGTGAGATCGCTGAGGCTCTGGCCGGCTTTGACGCAACAGAGCAGGTTGCTATCGACGAGACTATGATCGAGCTGGATGGCACGCCAAACAAAGGACGTCTGGGCGCCAACGCGATCCTTGGCGTGAGCCTCGCTGTGGCAAAAGCTGCTGCAGATTTCACCACACAGCCGCTTTTCCGATATGTGGGCGGCACCTCGGCGCGCACCTTGCCTGTTCCAATGATGAACATCATCAATGGTGGTGAACATGCCGACAACCCCATCGACATTCAGGAATTCATGATCATGCCGGTCAGCGCCGGCAACATCCGCGATGCCGTGCGCATGGGGGCCGAAGTCTTTCACACCCTGAAAAAGGAACTGTCGGCAGCGGGTCTCTCCACGGGCATTGGCGACGAAGGTGGCTTCGCGCCCAATATTGCCTCCACCCGCGATGCGCTCGATTTCATCCTGAAATCCATTGACAAGGCAGGCTACAAAGCGGGTGAAGACATCTATCTCGCGCTGGATTGCGCGGCGACGGAATACTTCAAGGATGGAAAATATGTACTTGAAGGAGAAGGTAAATCTCTATCCTCTGAAGAAAACGCAGACTATCTTGCCGCCCTTGTGTCGGATTACCCGATCATCTCGATCGAAGATGGCATGTCCGAAGATGACTGGGATGGCTGGAAGATCCTGACCGACAAGATCGGCGATAAGATTCAGCTTGTCGGCGATGATCTCTTTGTCACCAACCCTACGCGTCTGGCCGATGGCATTTCAAAAGGCGTGGCAAACTCCATGCTGGTCAAGGTGAACCAGATCGGGACCCTTACCGAGACATTGAAGGCCGTCGATATGGCCCACCGCGCGCGTTATACCAACGTGATGTCGCACCGCTCAGGCGAAACCGAGGATGCCACCATCGCCGATCTGGCGGTTGCCACGAATTGCGGTCAGATCAAGACCGGCTCACTGGCCCGTTCAGATCGTTTGGCCAAATACAACCAACTGATCCGCATCGAAGAAGCCTTGGGTGACACCGCGGTCTATGCTGGGCGCTCGATTTTGCGGGGCTAAGCGCCATGCACCTGCAAAGGGTATAGTTAATTTGAAACGCTCCGACCCTTGGTGAAAGGCCGGAGCGGTGTGTTATCTCAATTTACGGGCAAGGTGCCTCATAATAGGTGCCATCGCCGCGCGCATAGGCACAGATATTACGGTTTCGGTTTTGCGCCACCACAGTACCAGCCGCCGCGCCCGCTAACGCGGAAATCAACCGCCAGTCACTATCCGCGCCAAGCGCTTCAGCGGTGATCAGGCCAGCAGCGGCACCGCCCGCAGCACCAGCAACCGTGCGCTGTTGCTCTGTCAGATTTTCGCAGCCTGTCAAACCCAGAATACTCACTGCCGCAACGATCATAGCCCATAGTCGCATTGTTATTCTCCAATTCTGTTTTGTGTCTTGAGACATAACGATCACCTCAGCCAACTTGTTCCAAACACACCATTTGCGTTCCGATGCCCGTTGGCGTTGCCGGTCTTTTCTAAACTAAGTGAGATTGAGGTGCGCCCGATTGATTACCATCAATTGGAACCCGCAGGTTTTCGCTAAATAGCGGATCAAACGGCGCGAGTTTCCGCCTTTTTGAAACTACAGGAGACTAAAAATGAAGAAACTGGCTCTCATCATAAGCGTGCTTTTGCCTTTGGGATTTCTTGCCGCCTGCGAAGATCCCGATCAATACCCGATCACAGGTCAGGCATGCGGCCCGGATGATCCGGTCAAGGAAATGGATGCCGCGGATCTGGATTGCGTCCCGTCAATATAATATGCCACTAAGCGCGTCATGAACGCGCAACAGATCATCACGTCTCTAAAACTCGCCCCGCACCCCGAGGGCGGGTTTTTCCGCGAAACCTGGCGCGCCGAAGGTGCGGGGCGTGCTGTGGGCACGGCGATTTACTTTCTGCTGCGCGGCGAAGATGAAAATCGCTGGCACAAGGTGGATGCCGCCGAGATCTGGCATTTTTATGCCGGAGCACCGCTGATCTTGTCGATGTCTGAGACCGATGAGGGTCCGGCTGTTGATCACGTCCTAGGGGCTGATTTTACCAAAAGTGAACAACCGCAATTGATTGTTCCACCAGACCATTGGCAAATGGCACGGTCGACGGGGGACTATACATTGGTCGGCTGCACAGTCTCACCCGGATTTGAGTTCGAACACTTCACCCTCGCGCCAAAAGGCTTTGATATTCCACGCTAATTAAAACCTGCGCCCGTGAGGAATGCGATAAGGCCCTGGGTAGAGGCATCTTTGCCCGTCACGGGCGCGTCGCCGGTCAAAATCGGCTCCATCTCCTTGGCCAGCACCTTGCCAAGCTCGACCCCCCACTGATCATAAGAGTTAATGCCAAGGATCACGCCCTCAACAAAGACGCGATGCTCATAAAGCGCGATGATCTGACCCAGCCTGTAAGGCGTCAGTTGATCATAAACCAGCGTTGTGGAGGGTCGGTTGCCCGGAAAAACCCGATGCGCCGCCTGACGTTCCAACTCCATCCCTTCAAAGCCCGCCTCCCGCATCAGAGCGCGCGCTGCGTCCCTGTCACGTCCCCGCATCAACGCCTCGGACTGCGCCAGACAATTGGCCACCAAAAGCCGGTGATGATGCGCCAACTCGGGTTCATGTCCCTTGGCCGCCACCATAAACTCGCAGGGCACAACCTGCGTGCCCTGGTGGATCAACTGATAAAACGCATGCTGACCATTTGTGCCCGGCTCGCCCCAGACAACAGGACCTGATTCACCCTCGACCGGCGCGCCCTGCATCGTCACGCCCTTGCCATTGCTTTCCATTTCCAACTGCTGAAAATAGGCCGCCAGCCGCGACAGGCGCTGATCATAGGGTAAGACCGCTCTTGTCGGATATCCGCAAACCTGATGATGCCAAAGCCCGACCAGGGCCAGCATCACAGGCATATTCTCAACCAAATCCGCATTACAAAAATGCGCGTCCATGGCCGCGCCACCGGCTAGAAATTCCCCGAACCGCTCCGGCCCAATCGCCAGCATCAGCGGCAGGCCAATCGGCCCCCAAACCGAATAACGCCCTCCGACCCAATCCTCGAATCCAAAGACACGTGTGGGATCAATCCCGAATGCGGCTGTTTTGTCCTCGGCAGTGGACACCGCCGCAAACTGCGCCCCGGGAACGTCAACCTGCCCAGCCATCCATGCACGCGCAGTTTCGGCATTGGTCATGGTCTCAATCGTGGTGAACGTCTTTGACGCGATAATCACCAGAGTTGTTTTGGGATCAAGGCCTTGCAGGCAGTCATGAATGTCTGCGCCATCGACATTCGAAACAAAGTGACACCGCGGTCCGTCATGATACGGCGCCAAAGCCCGCGTGCCCATTTCGGGGCCAAGATGCGAACCGCCTATGCCTATATTGACCACATCCGTGATCGGCCCGCCCGCCCCCTCAAAGCGTCCTGATCGCACGTCTTCCGCAAAAGAGGCCATACGAGCCCGCACCGCGCGCACTTCGGGCAAAACATCCACGCCATCAACATGGATCACAGCCTCCTCTGGCGCACGAAGCGCGACATGCAGCACGGACCGCCCTTCGGTTTCGTTGATGGCGGCCCCGCCAAACATTTCAGCGCGTTTTGTCGCCACACCCCGCACGTCCGCCAGCGCCAGAAGCTTGTCACGCGCCGCTTCGGTCATGGAGGTCTTCGCGTAATCAAACCGCATCCCGTCCGCCTCGATGGCAAAACGACTGGCGCGCTCCGGCTCAGCCAGAAGCTCGACGATCTTTGCGCCGGTGTGCTGCTTTACCTCATCCCACATGACCCGTTCTGCCTTGCTTCTTTCTTGTCAAAAATACCCAAATCCTACGGCGCCCAATGCACCACCGCTTCATCTAAAATCGCAGACACCGGGGCTTGCTTTGCCCCCTGCCCGCGGGCACGTTGCAATGCGGCGCGCTTGGCCTCGCCTGTGATCATCAGGTGCTTGGAAATTGCCCCGTTCATCACCCGTGCCGACAGGCTGACGCGGATATCTTCGACATGCGACGACCGGATCGGCACCAGCACTGGCGCGTCATCCGCCAGGGCTGTGTCCAACCCCTCTGCGCCGGGAAAGAGCGACGCGGTGTGCATATCCGCGCCCATGCCCAAAACAAGAATAGAGATGGGCAGAGCCTGCGCGATGCAGACCTCCAGTTCGGCGAGCACTTTTTCCGGTTCTACGGCCTTGGCATAAAGCGGCAAATACCGTGCCTTGGCGGCGCGCCCCACCAACAGACGCTCACGCACAAGCTTGGTGTTGGACCGCACATGCGCCTCTGGCACCCAGCGTTCATCGCTGAGCATCACGTCAACCCGGGACCAATCCAGATCGACACCGCAGAGCACATCGAACATCGGGGCCGGTGTTTTTCCGCCCGGCACCGTGAGCAAAACACGGTCTTCACGGTCGAGAGCGACAGTCAGTTCCCCTGCCAACGCGTTGGCCACATCAATGGCCAGCATCTCGTAGTCAGGGTATTCCAAAAGCTTCATGCCTTAATCTCCCGCCAGCGGCGTCCATCGCGGTGCATCAGCATGAGCGCGTCATCCGGCCCCGAACTGCCCGAGGCATAAGGCAATGGTGCCTCACCGCGCTCTTGCCATCCGGCAATGATCGGATCAGTCCAGGCCCAGGCCGCCTCGACCTCGTCGCCACGCATAAAGAGGGTCTGATTGCCGCGGATGACATCCATGATCAACCGCTCATAAGCATCTGGGAAATCAGCCTCTTCAGGGCCAAGAGCCTCGGCGAATGTCATGTCAAGCGGCACGTCCACAAGCCGCATCCCACCGGGGCCAGGTTCCTTGATCGTGACGCCAAGCTCGATCCCTTCATTGGGTTGCAGCTTGATCGTCAGGATATTGCGATGCACACCGGCATCGACGTCAAAGATCGAATGCGGCGCGTCCTTGAACACCACGGCGATCTCACTGGCCCGTTCGCGCAGCCGCTTGCCCGTGCGAAGGTAAAACGGTGTCCCGGCCCATCGCCAGTTGCTGATATGCACCCGCATGGCCACAAAGCTTTCCGTGGTGCTGTTCGGATTGCCAACCTGCTCGCGATATCCCGGCTGATCATGCGCCGCCTCATATTGACCACGCACAACATCATCAGGGGCCACATCATCCAGGGCGCGGATCACCTTGAGCTTTTCATCCCGCACGGCGTCGGGATTGAATTTGGCGGGCGGCTCCATGGCAATCAGGCACAAAAGCTGCATCAGGTGGTTTTGCAGCATATCGCGCATCGCCCCGGACCGGTCATAGTACTCGCCACGTCCGCCAACACCGACCTCTTCGGCGACGGTAAGCTGGATATGGTCGATGTATTGACTATTCCAGAGCGGCTCAAACAGCATGTTGCCAAACCGGATCGCCATCAGGTTCTGAACTGTCTCTTTGCCCAAATAATGGTCAATGCGGTAAATCTGATGTTCATCGAAATATTTCGCGATGATCTGGTTCAGCTCCTGTGCTGACGCAAGATCATGCCCGAACGGCTTTTCCACCACGATCCGACATCCCGGGCAATCCAGCTTGTGCTTGTGAAGCCGCTCCGCCAGATCGTCAAAAAGGCTTGGCCCCACCGAGAAATAATAGGCGCGGATGACGTCGTCCCGGACAACCTTGGTCAGGTCTGACCAGCCGTGGGTTCCCTTGGCATCGACAACAACATAATCAAGAAGCTCCAGGAAGCCCTTGAGATGTTTGGCGTTCTTGGCCGCGCCCGGTTCAAATTCCTTGACCGCGTCCTTTGCGAAGTCACGGTAGCTTTGCGTATCAAGGTCAGTGCGTGCGGCCCCGATGATGCGCGACTCCGACCCCATCTGCCCCGCACAAAACCGGCGAAACAGGCCAGGCAAAATCTTGCGCCGGGCCAGATCCCCGGTGCCGCCAAAAATCACCAGGTCGAAGGGATCAACCGGAATGACTCTTGAAACCATATGGTCCTCCTGCCAAAAGCCTACGCGGCGATCACGAAGGTGTCACCTCCCGAGGCTCGACTTTTGTGGCAAGACATCCACGTTGGGCACGAATTGTAAACGAGATTCGGAAGATTATCTTATGAAAGACGTGACAGAGCTGACCGCAAATGCCGGTAAGTTTGAAGATCCAGCGGTCACCGCCGATGGGCAGCCGCGCGCGACGGTGGCGTTGTCCGACCCAAAGACGCTTTGGTTCAACACCGGGACGCTGTGCAACATCACCTGTGTGAATTGCTACATTGAAAGCTCGCCCGACAATGACCGGCTGGTCTATATCACCGCCGATGAGGTTCGGGACTATCTGAATCAGCTTGAAGATCGCCAATGGCCGGTCACGGAAATAGGGTTTACGGGTGGTGAGCCTTTCATGAACCCGCAGATGATCGAGATGGCGCGCGCCGCGCTGGAACGCGGATATGAGGTGTTGATCCTCACCAATGCCATGCGGCCGATGATGCGGAAAAAGATGCAGGCCGGTCTGCGCGCCCTTCAGGCCGAATTTGGTGATAAGCTGACGCTGCGGGTGTCGGTCGATCATTGGTCAGAGGATCTGCACGACACCGAGCGCGGCGAGGGCAGTTTTGCGCGCACTCTGGAGGGCATGGAATGGCTGCGCGATGCCGGCATTCGCATGGCGATTGCCGGCCGCACGGTCTGGGGTGAGAGCGACACAGAATCCCGCGCAGGTTACGCGGCCTTCTTTGAAAAGCACAGGTTTGACATTGATGCGCATAATCCTGGCATGACGGTTCTTTTTCCGGAAATGGACGTGCAAGCGGAGGTACCGGAAATCACCACCGCCTGTTGGGGTATTTTGAACAAATCGCCCAAAGATGTGATGTGTGCCTCGTCGCGCATGGTCGTCAAGCGCAAAGGCGCGGATCGCCCCGCTGTTCTGGCCTGCACTTTGCTGCCCTACGAGCCCGAATTTGAACTGGGCGAAACCTTGAAAGAGGCAGAACGCGATGTCGCGCTCAACCATCCGCATTGCGCCAAATTCTGCGTCCTGGGCGGGGCAAGTTGCTCGGGCTGAGTTTTTACGTGCATTTACGAAAGTAAACGGACTAGGCTCCGGTCAAACTGACGACGGAGCCGTCTATGCCCCTTCATTTTGATGATGCCGAGTACACAGCACGGCAGGCCAAGGCGACTGAGGCCGTGGCCGACGCCGGGCTTGATGCGCTGCTGATGTTCGCGCCCGAAAGCCACTATTGGCTCTGCGGTTATGACACGTTCGGATTTGCGATGTTTCAATGTCTTGTGCTGACGGCCAAGGGGGACTTGCACCTGCTTACCCGCCTGCCAGATCTGCGTCAGGCGAGGCTGACATCCACGCTCAGCGATGATCAGATCCACATCTGGACCGAGACCGAAGGCGCCGTTCCCGCCGATGCGCTTGTGGCTTTGCTAGGTGATATGGGCGTCGCGAACGGGCGACTAGGTTTTGAATCCCAAACCGTTGGATTAACAGATTTTAACGGGCAAATGCTGCGCGCGGCTTTGCCCGAACTGGTAGATCACTCAGACCTCATTCGCCACCTTCGCCGCGTCAAATCCCCTGCCGAGATCGAGATGCACCGCCGCGCGGCACAGCTTTCGGACGATGCCATGGATGCAGGGCTTGCCGAGACACGCCCAGGCGCCTTTGAAGGCGATATTCTGGCCGCCATGCAGGGGGCGGTGTTCAAGGGCGGCGGGGACTATGCCGGGAATGAATTTATCCTTGGCTCAGGCCCCGGCGCGCTTCTGGTGCGGTATTATTCGGGGCGGCGGCATCTTGATGCGCAGGACCAGATGACCTGGGAATGGGCCGGCGCTTATGCGCGCTATCACGCGGCGATGATGCGCACGGTGGTGATCGGAACGCCAAGTGATGCGCAAAAGCGCATGCATGCCGCCGCACATGAGGCCCTTGAGGCCTGCGAAGCATCCATCCGGCCCGGCGATCCGATGGGACAGGTGTTTGATGCCCATACCAAAGTGATGGACAGGCACGGGTTTTCGCATGCCCGGATGCAGGCTTGCGGCTATGGGATGGGGGCGATCTACAACCCGATTTGGGTCGATTTTCCAATGTTTTACGAGGGGAACCCCCTGCCGATGCAATCAGGCCAGGTATTTTTTCTCCATATGATTTTGGCAGACAGCGAGGCAGGTCTTGGCATGAGCTTGGGTCACAGCGTGCTTGTCACAGACACCGGTGTTGAGCGCCTGTCGCGGCAGCCTCTGGACCTTTTGGTGCGGTGACGCGGCCAAAGCACGGTGTCGCAAAGACCTGCCTCGCTGTCTGCCAAAATCATATGGAGAAAAAATACCTGGCCTGATTGCATCGGCAGGGGGT